>JAAYUG010000115.1 GCA_012517825.1 Bacteroidales bacterium
ATATCGACCAGAATTTTGGGCTGGATGCTTTCCGTTTCCCGCAAGACCGATTCAAAAAATTCAAAAAAACCTTTATTATCCGTACTTTTCAGTTTATAAATTTCGGTACGGGAGAGATCAATAACACCGGTTTTGCCCTCCGGGAAAAAGTCTTCAAAATCTTTCAGCAACAGCAATATGCGCCGGCCTGCATGGACAGGAAAGTTCTGGTTGAGCTGAGACCATCTGGCATCGCCGGAATGGGCGAAAATGAAAACATCAAAGTTCTGTTTATCAATTTCCTGTGGAGTTATCTGCCGTGCATTAATAATTTCCATTTCCTGAACTTTCATACATTCAACCAAGGGTTCATTTGCCTGAACCGATCAGTTTACTCTTTATTGTACGTATATGTTCAGGATTTGTTCCACAGCAACCTCCTATTATTGATGCACCTGCGTCAAGGAGTTGAAAAACTCTGGAAGCCATCATTTGGGGTGATTCAGGATAGATGGTATTCCCTTCAGAAATAAGAGGAAGTCCTGCATTTGCCTGAACGATCAATGGTATTTCGGGCCAGGTTTCAGAAAATTCCTTCAGAATGGGGATCATGCCTTCCGATCCGTTTCCGCAGTTTGTTCCTAAAATGTCTATACCGGAATCTCTGAGCATCAATGCAATATCGGAAGGGCGGTACCCCATCATGGTCCGGTACAATCCATCCTTGTTTTTCTCAAAGGTGAAGGTGCAGACAATTTCACAGCTTGTATTTTCGCGGGCGGCACGAACAGCCATTATGGCTTCATCGGGATCGGACATGGTTTCGACAACAATTGCATCGGCGCCACCCTCTTCAAGCGCCATGGACTGTTCTCTGAATGCCTCATAGAGTTCATCGGGTGTAACATCCCCCGTAAGGAGCATTTTCCCTGTGGGGCCGATAGATCCCATGACAATAACCCGGCTTCCGGCTGCCGTGCGGGAAATTCTGGCGGCCTCTCTGTTGATGTCGTATGCTTTTTCGGATAATCCGTAATGTGCCAGTTTTATGCGGGAACCTCCAAAACTATTGGTTTCAATAATATCGGCACCGGCTTCCACATAAGCCGATGCAACCTTTAATACCAGATCCGGGTGAGAAAGGTTCCATTCCTCAGGGCAATCTCCCGGCTGCAGACCGAGCTGCTGCAAAAAAGTACCCCAGGCTCCGTCGCATACCGGAATTTTTCCTGAATGAATAAGTTCCTGAATTTTTCGCCTGCGTTCCATAAGGACATTCTGCTGTCTGCAAAACTAACCAATCAGAACAAATAACAAAGCCGTTATTCTAATTGATTTTTTCAGGTACCTTAGGCGAAATGGAGGTAAAAGGAGGAGGATTCAGCAGATCAAATGGTGGCCATGACTGAACAGAATCAATGGCCATATTCATGTGCCTTACAATTTCGCTGTGAAGGGTATTTCTTCTGGGAGAACTTGTATTAAGAATGACAATCCATACAATATTATCATTGCGCCGCATAACATGAGCCAATGTTCCGGTCATGGTTCCGGTTCTCCACCAGTTGTCCTCTTTATCCTTACCCATCCACCCCAGCAGGTCATCTTCGAAATAACCTGCGCTTGTCATAGCGGCTATTGATTCAGAACTAAGGATATCAGGTTTTTCAGGAAATCCGTCAATGCGAAGCATCAGCATGGCCAGCTCGGGAGAAGAGGCTATCCACCCGCCGGCAGGCCCAAGCAAAGGAATATCAATGCCACCGTTGGCACGTTCTACTTGCTCTTCGCTGCCATCAACGGCAGGAGAAAGCCTTGGTCCATATTGCTCGTAGTATTTTACCTCATTGGGATATCTCTGTGCAAAGAAGCTCTTCCCTATATGCATGTCGTATATACCAAGTGGGTAAAGAATCTGCGTCTGAACAAACTGTTCATAGGGCATTTGTGTAACCTTCTCGATCACCTCTCCCAAAATGATATACCCCAGGTTGGAATACGCATAACGATGCCCCGGGGACGAGGCAAGTGGATAATGCAGGGCAAAAACAATCAGATCAGACGATTTCAGGGGAAGATCCTTATGAAGAATTTTGGCAACAGCTACAGGATTAAAGGCCGGATCGCCATAACGCGTGCTAAAACCGGCAACATGGCGCAGGAGATGGTCAACGGTTATTTTTTCGTACCGTTTGTCTCTGTAAATTCGATAGATACTGTCATTCAGAATCCCGGAACTTCCAAAAACATGGTCATCGAGCCGCACCTTTCCCTGCTCAACCAGTTTCATGATTGCAACAGCTGTAATGAGTTTTGAAACACTGGCAATGCGAAAAAGATGAGCGGGGGAAACCGGCACCTGTTTTTCGGCATCAGCAAAACCCAGTCCTTTTGCATAAACAAGACGGCCTTTTACGGCAACGGCAACCGAAGCCCCCCTGACATTGTATTTGTGCATAATTTGCTGCACCGCTTCATCAATATAATGACAAGCAGGAAAGGAGGAATAGTCATTTGTAATTTTCCAGCTCACCGGTATACCCGCTGAAGAGGCACCTCCGGGTTCATTTCCGTCGGCAATGGCACTGCTGGAAAGACGAAAGTCGCCTGAACCTGCCAGCAACAAAAGTATAAGCAATATCCAAAAGCGTGCTACCCTACCCACAATGCATCAATTTAATCAAAATCATACAAAATTACTGCTGTCTGACTGGCCGCAAAAATAATCGAATTGATGAACAGTATGCAAAAAAATATCAACAGGTTACCCCTCAAGGATTTAGTTCTTGTGAAAAATGTATTTCTTTCTGTACGGAGGGAAGTTAATGGTAAAATAGAATTCATCGAGACTGGCCGCCATTTTTCCTTTGGTTGTCTCACTCAGGTAAGGGTTTTTGGACAAGCTTGCATAAAAAAACCTTCTGTTTTTATTGAAAAACCTGATGGTTTGAATCACTTCTTTACGGGAGGAATAGGTTCCTTTAAAATCCCTGGTTGGTTGCAGAATCGTATCATTTGTGGCAGAAGGGATTCGGTAGGGTACACCGAGAATACCGGCAAAATCAAAATCAAACGGAACTGCGACCGGCCTTTTACTGTACCCGGGTTCAAATATTTCAATATTATGAAGTATGGAAGCGGCCCAATCGTTGTTCATTATCATATACTGAAAAAAACAAAGCTTTTTATATTCTTCCTGATCGAGTTCAGCAAGATGTATTTCATTGGCGTTTCTGAATTTCCCCTGCATTCTTTTTTCAAACGAACCTTTTGTTTCGAGAAGGATAGCATATCTTACAAAAGCGGGAAATGAGCCTCCGAGATTGGAAAAAGTACAGCGGATGAGCCGCACATTAAAGGCATATCTTGAAATTTTCTGATACCATTTATATAACAAGTATTCTCCTATCACATACTGTTCAAACTGAACATTTTCGGGCCTGCACTGGACCACCATCTTAATGCTCCTTATACCTTCAAAGATGGTATTTTTTACACTGTCCGGTTCAAAATACAGTCGAAGGGAAGGAAAAGAACAGTTTTCGGGACGCTTGCGAAATTTGCCTCTGACACTAATCGATGCGCTCACCATGTGCACATTTCCGCATGCATCCAGGTATCTCAGCCTGGCCGGACGCCGGACAGGGTCTCCGTTACGATCATTCAGCACCGAATCATAATTGGCAAAAATGATAATGTTCAGGACCGAATCGGAATCAAAAATCCGGGGCAATGAACACGCTGAGGATATAAGTTCCTGGCCGCTTGACCCAAAAGGCAGGAGGAGAAACGTCATTAACAGCCCAAAAAAAGACTTTATCATAGGTCAAATATACAAACCCATATACAATTCAAAAACGCTTTTTGTTCAAACAATCATCAGTAAGCGAAATACGTCGCTATTTTAATCCTATATTCGTCAATTGAAAAACTCAATTAACGAATCGACTAACAAAATCTAATCCGATTTTACACGTCGGGATTACCTCGATAAGTCAACAGAAACAAGTTGTTTAAATGTTTTTTTGTTTCTATTGACTAATCTCAGTTAATGTTACCGGCAGGAAAAATATTGACATCCTTTGGATATGAGCACCAACCGGTTGATGGAAAGGATATTCTGCTTTCTTTGGATTCTTCTGAACAATGCGATGGTCTATTTCAAACGGTCTTTGAAAGGAAGAAATGTCATGAAATCGCAATGATGAACGATAGTGGCCTCCACACTTCTTTTAACAAGGTCTCCTTCTCCGGCATGGGCGGCTATAATATGTGTCACTTCGGCAGGTACACCGCAGGCTTCAGCTAATCCCACACCTGAGAATGGATGTCGGAGATACTTGCCATAGGCGCCCTGAACAATTTTTCCGTCCTTTTTTTCATATTCGAGAAGTTTGCCTACATCGGCCAGAATAGCTCCTGCAATAAGGGTATCCATATTAACGGGCAAATCCTTGCCGAAGAAACGGATGATTTCTTCGCCTGCCTTTTTTGCCAGGTGTACCACTGCCCTTTTGTGCGTCATGAACGATACACTGCAATCAGGCACCAGAAGAGTAAAAGGAATGGTTTCCAGGTCGTCGGGGGAAAGGGAGCTTCTGGAAAAAGCGAGAGCCCATGTCTCGGCTATTTTCTGCCGAAGTTCCCGATCGGATATCCATTCCAGTTCAGGCCAGAGATTATATACCACGGTTAAATCCATATTTCTAAAGATTATTGATGATAGCATCAGTCATTTGCACGGTAGAAGCGGCTCCCTGTGCAATCACGTCAGGCGAGCCTTTCATCATCAGCATATCGTAGGTGCGAACCTTCCCCTCGGCAATTACTTTGCTGACAGCATTCCGGATACGGAATGAAAGGTCTCTTTCATCCAGATGGTCCAGCATCAGGCATGCTGCTTCGATCATTGCAATCGGATTGACAATGGGGATCTTGTAGTTGGCATATTTGGGTGCCGAACCATGGGTAGGTTCAAAGACAGCCACTTCTGTTCCAAGATTTGCGCTGGCGGCGAATCCTAATCCCCCGATTAATCCGGCAAAACCATCCGAAACAATATCTCCGAACATATTTCCGGCAACAATAACCCCATAATCTTCGGGGTTTTTGGTCAGCCACATCATTTGTGCATCGATATTGGTATCCCACAACGCAATTTCAGGATATTCAGTTTTCTGGATTTGTTTGGCAATCCGCAGCATAAGTCCGGAGGTTTCCCTGATAACATTTGGTTTTTCACACACAGTAACCGAAGGATAATTGTACTTTCTTGCATGTTCGAATGCAGCCCGGACAATTCTTTCGGTTGCACGCCGGGTAAAGATTCTTACGGAGAGGGAAATTTCGTTTTTAGGCACATTCCCGAAATTCTCCCTGAATTTGGGATGCGTGCAGAGTGCCTGATATACCTGGTCGGGAGGATCGGTCCATTCAACACCCGAATAAAGACATTCCGTATTCTGCCTGAAAATGACGGCATTAACATAGGGTTCATAGACAGAGCCATCGGGGCGACGCCTCACAAAATTCAGGGGATTTCCTTTGTATGACCTGCAGGGGCGGATGCAGATATCGAGGTTAAATTTTTGCCTCAATCCGACAATGGGGCTCGAATAAACAAAGCCTTTATCGCGCAGTTCGGGTTTCAGCTCCGCAGCAGCCTCATCTTTGGGTTTTGAAGTAATGGCACCGAACAAAGCAATTTTATGTTCCCTGATCAGCTGAATTGTTCTATCAGGCAGAGGATTCCCCTCATTACACCAAAATTCCCAGCCGATGTCACCTGTTATGTATTCAGCATCAAATCCTGCGGCATCAAGAACACGGACAGCCTGTTCCATCACAATCTTTCCGATGCCATCACCCGGTAACAGAACGATTTTTTGTTTTGCCATATGCATCCGTTATTAAATGGTTCAGGTTATTACTGTAAAAATATATGAAAGCGTATTTGAGCAACAAAATTGATGGTTGTTATACAGCATAGAAATTCAATTTTCTGCTGAAGGTCGGAAGAATAATTGCTATAATTGCACCTTTGTTAGGAAGGAGGGATGAAAAATGTCAGATTTTGGAGCGATTCAACCGGAAGGCATCTGGAAATGGTTTTCGATACTCTGTAAAATACCAAGACCTTCAGGCCATGAAGCTGATGTTATTGCCATGATCCGGAATTACGCTGAAAAGAATGGATTCCCGTCAAGGACTGATCAGGCAGGAAATCTGGTAGTTTATAAAAAGGCTTCCGAGGGGTATTCGGTTTTTCCAACGGTAATCCTGCAGGCCCATGTTGATATGGTATGCGAAAAAAACAAGGGTACCGACCATGACTTTTACAAAGACCCGATTGAAACCTACATTGACGATGGATGGGTAAAAGCCAGAGGAACTACGCTGGGTGCCGACAACGGAATCGGTGTATCGGCTATGCTGGCCATTTTGGAAGACAGACAACTCCAGCATGGTCCGCTGGAATTGCTGTTTACAATTGACGAAGAACGGGGACTCACGGGTGCCAGAAATCTGGATGATACCCTGCTTTCGGGAAAGATACTCATTAATCTTGATTCGGAAGATGAAGGTGAATTGTTTATAGGATGTGCCGGCGGAATTGACACGATTGCAGAATTTGCCCCCTCATTCGATTCTGTTCCCGATGGATACTGTTGCTATACCATTTTTATTTCCGGACTGACGGGCGGCCATTCAGGGGATGAGATTGACAAGGGCCATGCCAATTCCATCAAACTGCTTGCCCGTCTGTTATGTGAGCTGGAACAAAGCCTGAATGCACGGATCAGCTCTTTTTCGGGTGGCCACCAGCATAATGCTATACCAAGGGAAGCTATGGCAAAAGTTTGCTTACCATCCGGTAAGAAAGACAAATTTGTGGAGGAAATTATAAAATGGAAAGATATATTCTTAAAGGAATTTAAGGATACTGATCCCAACCTGAACCTTTCATGGCAGGAAGAAGAGAATTGTCAGGTTGCCTTCGCAAAAGAATTTCAGGAGAAGCTGATTCATGCACTGAACGCATGTCCTCATGGAGTTCAGCGGATGAGCCGGAGCATGCCCGGGCTGGTGGAAACTTCAACCAATCTGGCGTCGGTTAAAGAAATCCGAAACAAGATTGTGGTAGCGACCAGTCAGCGAAGCTCGGTTGATTCAGCCAAATATAATATTGCAGGCCAGGTCAGAAGTGTTTTTTACCTGGCAGGAGCCAGAACAGAGCATTCGACAGGATATCCCGGATGGGAACCCAAACCGGATTCTCCGCTCGTTCAGCACGTATCATCAACGTATCGGAGCCTGTTCGGGAAGGAGCCTGTTGTAAGAGCTATTCATGCCGGTTTGGAATGCGGCCTTTTTCTCGAAAAATATCCCGGGCTGGATATGATATCCTTTGGCCCCACAATAAAAGGTGTGCATTCTCCCGACGAACGGGTCAACATAAACAGCGTAAAAAATTTCTGGGATTTGCTCCTGGAGATTCTGAAAACATTGCCAGTAAGATAGATTGTTCCGCGTGTGAGGGCGGAATGCAATTTCTGACTGAAACATTACATTTCAATCCATAGGAACAAAATCGGCTTTGGATACGCCGCAAACCGGGCAATGCCATGTGTCGGGTATTTCTTCGAACGGGGTACCGGGAAAAATTCCGCTATCCGGGTCTCCTTCCTCCGGATCATAAACATAGCCGCACACAGTACAACGATATTTTGTCATGGACTCCAGGTTAAAATCACCCTAAAAATGCAAAAAAATCTGAAATCATCTATTTCGGACTTCAGGCCGGGATTCAGCTCTATGAACCAAAACCTGATTCAATTTCAAAATAATCAGACAGATTGCCGGAGAAAAAACTTATTAATCGATTTTTGGCAGTCTTTATGAAACACCCATGATTTGTAAACACAAACTCCAATTAACAATATTCAAATCATGGGTGTTCCCCCGCTTTGGCGGGGCAGGCTATCCGACCTTTGAAAATCAATTTTGTTCGGATGAAATGTTAAGAAAAGATTATGTTATTTTTACCAAAATGTTTTAGATGTTTTGATTGCAATGACCGCATTTTTGCCCGAAAGTGTCCTGGAAGATTACCAAACCGTATCGCTTGAAGAGGTAATGAGGGCCTCCCTGGCAGAAAGGATGGAACGAAAGTATATTTTCCCGGCAAGACTTTTGCCTGAAATACTGTTTCTGTTAAAAGAAGATTTTGACCTTATGGTAGCCGGAAATCAGGCCGTTCAGTTATATGAATCGGTCTATTTTGATACCCCTGCCCTTTCCACTTACCTGGCCCATCACAATGGTGCCGGAGACAGATACAAAATCCGGCTTCGCAAATACCATTCCACGTCGGCCTGTTTTCTGGAAATAAAGCACAGAATTGTTACCGGGAAGGTAATAAAAAAGCGGGTCGAAATTCCTGACCTTGCGGCAGACCTTGCCTCGTATTCTGAATTTCTTTGCCATAATTCACCATACCATCCCGAAGAGCTTGAAGAAAAAATAAGGTCATACTATTACCGTATCACACTGGTTAACAAGGTACTGGAAGAGAGAGCTACGTTTGATTACGGGCTTTTTTTCACTAATGGAACCGAAAAAAAAGATTTTTCTCCTCTTGTAATCGCAGAATTCAAGTTCTCAAAGGAACTGCGCCGGCCAAGCTGTCAGAACCTCCTGCGGGGGTTTCATATACGAAGTACAAGTATTTCCAAATACTGTACAGGCATTGCCAGTTTATACCCTGATGTCAGAAAAAATCGTTTCAAGCAGAAGCTCAGAAAGATTAACCGTATAATTTTAACCCATTATGAGAATCCTGTCAGTTGAAATTTTTGGAATAGAACTGGTTGATTTGCCAGCTCTGCTTGAGCTTACGCTCAGGCTTTTACTGAACCTTGTGACGGTTGTCATCGTTGTCAGGTACATTTATTTCCCGGTCACCAGACGAAAAGATTACTTTTTTTCCTATCTGATTACGGCTGTTCTTGTATTTCTGATCTGTTTTCTTCTGGCCAACGTGAAACTGCAGATTGGTTTTGCCCTCGGATTGTTCGCGATTTTTGGCATTATCCGATACCGTACTACCACGGTACCCATAAAAGAAATGACCTATTTGTTTCTGGTCATCGGGGTCAGTGTAATCAATGCCCTGGCCAACAAGAAAGTAAGCTATGCCGAACTGTTTCTGACCAATTTAACCATCATTTTGATTGCCTTAATAGGAGAAAGGTTCTGGCTCAGAAAGAAAGAGGCCTTCAAGAACATTCTTTATGAAAAGCCTGATCTGATAAGGCCGGAAAAACGGCAGGAACTCTATGCGGATATTAAAAACCGCACCGGATTACCGATCATACGCATCGAAACCGGGGATGTGGATTATTTGCGCGATAGCGTTGAACTCCGCGTATGGTATGAAGATACGGAAGGGCTTGAAATGGATAAAACCGATTAAGCGGTCTCAGGAACCCACCTGAAATACAGTATCAAGCACAGTACCGTCAACCCATTTGACCACGGCCACCGGCCTGTCAGTCAATACAGGTTTTTGAGGTTTACCGCAGATTTTTTCAGCCTCCTCCTTAAGTTGTTCAATTGATTTTACGGGTAATCCGGCTTTCAGAGCATCGCGTTTAAGATCTTCGCGCAGAGGATTGACAGCAATGCCGCGTTCGGTAACAATGGCATCGATCAGTTCACCCGGGCCGCAGAGAGTTGTAACTTCATCCACAATGACAGGAATCCGGTCGCGGAAAAGTGGGACGGGAAGGATAACATTTTTTGAGAACAGACAATTTTGCCAGCCCCCTATTCCATGCAACAGGTAACCGTCGGAATGGGTAACCACATTGCCATTGAACTGCAGATCAACCTCCGTTGCACCCAGAATTACCACGTCAACCAATCCGGCAAAATTTCCCTTGCTGTGGTAGTTGTAGCTGGTAAACGGGCTGGTCCAGACATGCCTGGGATTCTGGGCCATGGACTTAACCCCGTCGAGGTCGAACGTCTGGCCATCGAGAATATAATCGACAAGGCCTTCCTGAAGCATTTCCACAAGGTATTTATTGCTTCCTCCCCGGGCAAAACGTGCCTTAATACCTTTTTCCCTCATGATTTTCCGGAAATATTCGCTGACAGCAAGAGCTGTTCCTCCGGCTCCTGCCTGAAAAGAAAATCCGGGATGAATGATTCCGGTGGCTTCACAAAAACGGGCCGTCAGTTCGGCGATATAAAGCCTGTCGGGACTCCTTGTAACCTGCGTTGTTCCGGAAACAATCTTCTCAGGAATCCCGATTCTGTCGGTGACAACAACATAATCGACATAGTTTCCCTGTATTTGCCATGGGATGCAGGGAAACTCCACCAGGTTGTCGGTTACCACAATTACCTTATCAGCATATTGTGAATCAGCGAGGGCAAATCCCAGCAGGCCGCAGGCAGAAGGGCCGTACAATCCGTTGGCGTTACCGAATGAATCAGCGGCAGGAGCTCCGATGACAGCAATATCGATATGCACTGCCCCGTCCTGAATTGCCTGATATCGGCCGCCATGGGACCGAAGAACACCAATTCCCTTCATCTTCCCTTCGGAGGTGAAACGTCCCAGAGGGCCATTCATACTGCCTTCGATATGATGGATGGTACCATCTTCCAGATAGGGAATCAGCGAACCGTGACAGGGGAATGAGGCTGAAGGAAACCAGCGAAGGTTCTTAACTCCCAGCTCCTTTGCTGCAGTGAAGACGGCATGAGCTATCAGGTCTCCGTCGCGGAAATGGTGATGCGTAGAAATCGTCATCCCGTCCTTAATACCGCTTTTCAACAGGGCTGATTTCAGATCAGCAACCAGCTTGTTCCCGTCTTCAGGATAATCAATATTGGTCGGAACCGGCGGGGCATATTTTCTGCCTTTGGGCCGGTGTTTGCCAACACCCTTGTAAGGGATCGTTTCTTCGCCATTAACCAGGAGGGGAACCTTTCTTCCGGCGGCATTTGTTACAAAATCTGTCATGGAATTACTTTTTTGAACGGTTGGTAAAGTATGGCAGTTGGTATCATTCCTTTCCGGAATGGGTTTCCACGTTATTGTTGTCAATCAAATGGAATTTCCGGGCCAGGTCAATGGTGCGGAGTGCGCGGTGAACCACCGGAGCATCGATCATTTTGCTACCCAGTGCCACCACTCCCAGTCCGCGTTCACGCGCCTGGTTATAGGCTTCAACAATCCGCAGGGCTTTTTCAATTTCATCCTGCCCGGGCAGGTATCCGCTACGGATGGTTTCAATCTGCCGGGGATGTATGCACCCCATTCCATCGAACCCCAATGCTTTCGATTTGCTCACATTCTCAACCAGTCCTTCCCTGTCGTCAATATCGGAAAAAACGGAATCGATGGCCTGGATACCGGCCGCTTTGCAGGCATTGACCAGTCGCTGACGCGCCCATACCGATTCGCTCCCCTCTTTGGTACGGACAACGCCCAGATCGGCGGTATAATCCTCAAGGCCTATTGCCATGGCAACCACCATACCGGAGGCAGAGGCTATGGAAAACGCGTTTTCTATACCAAGAGCTGTTTCAATGATGGGCATGAGGAAGGGTAATCTGCCGTCGGGTATCAATCCGGAGGCTTTAATAAATTCTTCCGTTTCCCTTACCTGATCGGCTGATTCTGTTTTGGGCAGCAGGATCAGATGAACATTATGGGGCAATATGGCTGCCAGGTCTTCACGTCCTGCCGGGTATTGATTAATGCGCACCATCCGCTCCGCACCAAAAAAGTCGACCTGACACAAGGCGTTTCGCACAAGAATGCGGGCTTCAAATTTCTTTTCGGGGGCAACGGAATCTTCCAGATCGAGAATCAAACCGTCAGGCTGGTGTATGCCGGCATTTATCATCAGTTTAGGAGTATTCCCCGGCACATAGAGGCGCGTCATCCGCATCCGGTCACGCATGGGGGGCTCCATGGCACTTTGTATTTTCGGGAGGATAAATTCCTTAGCACTTCCGGTGGCCATACGAATGGATGCTTCCGTCCTCGCCGCAATGACAAACGGCAACGCACCGCTGTCCTCAACAAGAATATTCCCCGAACGGATATCATAAAATGAAAGGATTTCCATGATCTGACCACGGATGGAATTTCCGTACATGGAAACAACTTTGCTGTTGATAGTCACCGAAAGAGGTTCATCTGAAGGGGTATAGGTAACCCGGCAGTCGGAACGAACCTCCGGCCCGGCATTACCAGCAGAGAATGATTGTTTTTCCATACTGAAAAAGAATTCGAACAAATGTAATGATTGTTGCCCAATGTAAGGATGCTGAAGAGCAAACCATAAAATATTCCGGATTTTTGTTGATTTTACATTTTCAGTACCTAAACCGGGTTAAAACGAATCAGCCGGCGGAAAGCGCATTCCAACCGGCTGATTTTTAATTCAATATTGCAATAAGATTCTGCCTATTGCTGAACTTTCACGTCCAGTGTAATCGAGCCGCTTGCTCCGGTAGTAATGGAAGCAACCTTGATAAGACCTTTCTTGCCGGAAGCAGTTTTGAACGCAATTACTTTACCCTGAGCAAGAGAAGTAACCTTGGATGAGGACGGATTGGCCAGTGCATTGATGGTGGCGGCAGTGGCTGCATCAAATTCGGCGGCTGTTAATGTTGTCAGGTCAAAACGGGTCTGATTCTTTGTCGTCCAGCTCTGGCACCATGTAAAATTGTTGGTTCCACCGTTCAGACTGGCATCATCAGGTGCGGCGAGGGTAGCCAGGTTAACATCTCCGTAATAATAGGCAAAATCGGCCTTGGCCTGATTGGATGTTGCCTGGTTAAGAGTCATTACTGTACCATCAACCGATGCAAAGAAACTGCCGGTACTACTTTCCTGAGCTCCAAGCGTTTTGCCGGTCCAGGTCTGGATCGCCGGGGCAGCAGGAATTTTAATGGTAAAACTGGCTGAATTGGTAATGTCATCTTTGTCGGTAGCCGTAACCTTCAGCTTCATTTCCTGGGTGATTCCCGTGACTTCATGCTGGAACTGATAATTGTTCTTGTCGGAGAAACTTGTTACAGCCTGACCATCCTGGGTTTCATTATCACCCATCACCTTAAAGAATTTAACTTCCTTAAGGCCGGCATCCGACGTCACAGTCCCGGCAACCGTATAACTGGTCTGGCCGGCACTGAGAGTAACCTCGGTCTGGTTATTCAGAAATGTGATCACAGGCCCTGTTCCCGTTGTATCGTTAGAACAGGAAGTAAAAGCAAAAGCGGCCATGCCTGCAAAGGCGGCAAAAAGAACTAAACTGTTTTTTCTCATAGGTATAAAATTTAGTTTAACAATGTCAGTCACATGCATTATGTTAACATAAAACGTTTACGAAAGTTCAGACTGAAGGTTGCAAAAAGTATACCAGAATACTTTCCGGCTATTTGCTGCAGAATTCGATGAGAACGCCTCCGGCAGAGCGAGGGTGAAGGAAACCGATATTCAGGTTTTCGGCTCCCTTTCGGGCAACTTTATCGATAAGTTCCGTACCGGAGGAAGCGGCCTCGGCAAGTGCTTCGCTGGCATTTTCAACTGCCAGGGCAATATGATGGAGGCCGGGGCCTTTCCGCGCAATAAATTTTGCGATGGGGCCCTCCGGGTCAGTGGATTCAAGCAGTTCGATTTTTGTATCGCCCAGGCGAAAAAAAGCTGTTTTAACTTTCTGGTCAGGAACTTCTTCCATTGCATAACACTCCAGGCCCAGAACCTGTTCATAGAATTTTCTGGCGGTTTCAATGCTTTCCACAGCTATACCGATGTGTTCGATATGAGTAGGTTTCATTTTTCGGAATTTTGAAATGCAAAAGTAGTGAAAAATAGCAGATCGTAATCTAAGACAGCCCTAGGATTAATGGTTAAACCCACATTGCGCAATTTAACCCACATTGCGCAATAAAAACTGCGCAATGTGCCCTAGGGGCCGCTTCCACTGCGTTCCAGCGGGGTTAACCCGGATGCCATCCCATAAGGCTAACCCACTGAGCATTAGCTCGCTTTGACTCCTAATGCTCAATCCGGGTTGAAAACTGCGCAATGTGCCACAAGGGCCGCCTTCACTGCGTTTCGGCGGGGTTAACCCGGATGCCTGAGCGAAAAGTCAACCCACTGAGCATTAGCTCGTTTAAACTCCTAATGCTCCATCCGGGTTAAAAGGAAGGAGGCGAAGCGTTCTTCAGAGCTCTGTAAAATTCAGAATGAATACGGGTCCGGTATCCCATGTCAATGAGTTTTCCATTGTCCATCGACGGATAAACACGGTTAGAAAGGAAAATATAGAGCATTCCGTTATCAGGTTCAACCCAGGTGTAAGTTCCGGTAAAACCGCTATGGCCAAAACTGCGGGGAGATGCTTCCGGGCAGGCCGGGCCACCATTTCCGTTCGGACGGATCAGTGGCTTGTCAAATCCCAGCCCCCGCCGGTTACCTGTTTTACAGAACACGCAGGAAGTGAACAAATCAACGGTTGTTGAATCCATGTAACGGATGCCGCCATAGGTTCCTCTGTTCAGGTACATCTGCATCAGCTTGGCCAGGTCATTGGAATTTCCAAAAAGACCGGCATGCCCGGCCACTCCTCCCAGCATGGCCGATGCCATATCATGAACATATCCGTGAACAAGCTGCCTTCGCCAGAATATGTCATTTTCGGTAGGAACTATCTGATCAGGTGGAAATTTTGTCAGAGGGTTGAATAATAATTTTGATGCTCCCAATGACCGGTAGAAATTCTCACGGACAATATTCTGTAATGGCTTTCCTGTAACCGATTCAACCATCCTGCCAAGAAGGATGAAACCGAGGTCACTGTAAACATAGGTTTTCTTTTTGCTTACGGGAGATTCATAGATGCGCCTGAAAATCGTATCTCTCCAGGAATTGTTGAGCCACAGATGGTCCGCAACCCTGATACCGTAGACACCGGAAGAATCGTGCCGGTAAATGCCTGGTTTATAACCAACATGCGAAAAGAGATAAACGTTTTTCTCAATCCGGAAAGGATAGTCTTCCGACCATGTTTTAGAAAACAGGGGTTTATGGGGTATCAAAGGCTGTAATGTAAAAGTATAGAAAGGAATCCATGCTTCCAGCCCTGCCTGGTGGGCGAGGATATCTTCAAGAACAAGCTTTTCCTTGTTGGTTCCCCTGACATCGGGAAGATAGTTTCCAAGGTACCTCTTAAGGCTGATGATGTTTCGGTCGGCAAGTTGCATTACAACCGGCAGGGTGGCAGAGATTTTTGTTACCGATGCCAGATCATACAAATCCTCATTGCTGACCTGCTTCACAGAATCATAAGTCTGAAAGCCGAAGGATTTCCGGTAGAAAACTTTCCCTTTTACGGCACAAAATATCTGACATCCGGGGGCTGCCTGCTGACGGATCATATCGTTTGCAAGGCTGTCGATACGTGCGAGGCTGTCGCGGGAAATCCCGATCTCTTCAGGGATTATATAGGAAAACCTTACCGGTTCGGGAGTATCAAGTCCGCAACCATACCTGAAAGAATCATTGATTGTAACAGGCAGCCGGCCGTTTATCCTTACCCCTCCAAAAATTGCCTGGGCCGACAGGTCCTGAATAAGAGGATCATCGTCGAATGCAAGCAGAACCGATTTTGCCCTGTCGATATTCCGGAACAACCTCAGGGCGTATGGATTTGCCGTAAACGAAACGAGACAGGGCTTCCGGATGAACAATGAATCGGCAAAACGGATCAGGAAACTGCTGAACCCAAAGTTGCGGGCCGGCCGGATATCGGTATTTGAAAAAGAAAGAACAACAAGGTTGCAGGGATTTAACTTCGCAAACAAAGAATCCATGCCGTGAACAGAATCATCTGGAGCAACCGAAATAAAATCGACCGGAGCATACAAGGCAAGTGTTTTCTGGAAGATTGATGTATCCTTTGCCCCAATATTAACGGCAGCTATCCGCAATGTATCCAGCACTCTGATAGGGAGAAGGGAATCTGCGTTTTTCAGCAGCACCATACCTTCGCGGATGAGTCGGCGGCAGAGGACTTCATAGAGTGGTTTGTTCAGGTCAGCAGTTAGATGCAATGTATCAACGGGGCGGAAGGTCTGCAGTCCAGCCCAGGCTTTTGCCATCAGAACGCGACGGCAGTGCTCGTTGATCTCCTTCTCTGTAATGAGGCTATCGGCTACAGCTTTCATTATGGCATTCAAAGCAACCTGCACATCCGAAGGCATTAGAAGGATATCGTTCCCTGCCATCAGAGCTTTCACTTCCAGTTCGCCCGGAGCATATTTATCTGCCACCCCTTTCATATTAAGGGCATCGGTAAAAACAAGGCCTTTGAATCCCAGTTCTTCCCGCAGAAGGTTGCCTGTTATCAAGGGAGATACACTGGCAGGTTTGCCTTTTGCTGTATCAAGGGCAGGCACGGAAAGATGGGCCGTCATGATACCTGATATTCCCGCCTGAATAAGATACCTGAAAGGGAACAGTTCTATACTATCGAGTCGCTGACGAGAACAGGAAATCACGGGAAGAGTCAGATGCGAATCAAGGAAGGTATCGCCGTGGCCCGGGAAGTGTTTTCCCACGGCCAGAATGCCTTCGGTCTGCATACCATAGGCATAGGCAATGCCTTTCATTGTTACCTTAAACGGATCTTCTCCGAAAGAGCGTATGCTGATAACAGAATTATCGGGATTGACATTGACATCAACCACAGGAGAAAAACTGATATGCACACCCAGGCGCCTGAGCTGGGAAGCAATCTGACGACCCATTTCATAAACCAAATGATCGTTTTCGACGGCACCCAGCATCAATTGGTAAGGGTATCGGACTGTGCCATCGAGGCGCATGGCCAGACCCCATTCGGCATCCATGGCAATAAGAAGAGGCACTGAAGCTGCTGCCTGGAACCTGTTAGTAAAAATTGCCTGTTTTTCAGGATTTCCCTGGAAAAATACTATGCCGCCCGGTTTGAATTTTCTGATAAGCTGTTCCACTCTGTCAGCCTCCGTTGAATCCCTGGCAGGATAAGCCGCAATCATGAACAACTGGGCAATTTTTTCCTCCAGCGACATGCGCAACATAAGGGAATCAACCCACGCCGATTTCGTTTCAAGAAAAGGAGGATCGTGCCGCTGGTACGGCATAAGAATATCGGAATTCCCGGTTCTGCCAAATGTTTTGAGGAAGAACAGAAACAAAATGAATACACTAACCAGAGAGCGCGCTGACGAATTCATACTTCTTTGCTCATTCCACAAATATAACAGAATGATTGAAAAATGGTTGATTGCAGAAAGAAGAACCTGCATTTTCTCCGCCAAACAACCTGCTTCCTGAACAAAGAAGTTTAAAATCCGTTAATAAGGACTTTCATCATATGCAGAAATGAAATTTCAATGTACTTTTAAAGCCAATAATTTCTAAACTTTGTTTTTATGAAACGTTTCTTGTTGTTTTTACTCCTGCTTCCGGGAGTTTTTATTTTTTCACTGCAGGCCCAGGATGAAGCAAGGTTACTTCGTTTTCCGGCCATTCATGGTGATCAGGTTGTTTTTTCAGCCGGAGGTGACCTCTATACGGTAGCCCGCACGGGTGGAATAGCCCGCAAGCTGACCAGCTACGTCGGGTATGAAATGTTTCCCCGCTTTTCCCCTGACGGAAAAACGATAGCTTTTACCGGTCAATACGACGGGAATACGGAAGTATTCGTCATACCATCCGTGGGAGGCATTCCGAAACGTCTCACCTTCACAGCAACGCTGGACCGCGATGATGTTTCCGACCGTATGGGCCCGAACAATATTGTTTTCGGGTGGACACCAGACGGAAAATATATAACCTACCGCTCCCGGAAACAATCCTTCAATTCTTTCCGAGGAGCTTTGTTCAATGTACCTGTCAACGGGGGATTATCGGAAGAATTGCCCCTGGTTAACGGCGGATTCTGCTCATGGTCTCCGGATGGCAAAAAACTTGCCCTGAACCGCGTATTCAGGGAATTTCGCACCTGGAAATATTACCAGGGAGGTATGGCCGATGATATCTGGATTTATGATACCGAAACCCACCAGATAGAAAATATCACCAACAATCCGCATCAGGACATCATTCCCATGTGGGCCGGACGGGAAATATTCTTCCTATCCGACAGGGACCGGACGATGAACCTTTTTGTATATAATCTTGACACAAAACAAACAACGAAAGTCACCAACTTTACCGACTATGATATTAAGTTTCCGAGCTTAGGAGGCAATTACATCGTATTTGAAAAGGGAGGCTATCTTTACACATTTGACATTAAAACCCGGAATACGGAAAAAATTCCGGTGATAATCGCCGATGATGACCTGTTTGCGAGAAATGAAATCAAAGACGCATCGCAGAGCATCCGTACAGCGGACCTCTCACCGGACGGTGAAAGGGTTCTTTTCGGAGCACGGGGAGAAGTATTCTCCGTACCTGCTAAAAAAGGAATTACCCGCAACCTTACGCAAACCCCCGGAGTGCATGAACGAAATCCAAACTGGTCGCCTGACGGGAAATATATTGCATGGATATCGGATGAAAGCGGAGAATTTGAGATTTACATCCGAAGGTCAGATGGTACGGAAAAACCGGTACAGCTCACCAAAGGCGCAGATACCTATTATTTTAACATTTCCTGGTCGCCCGACAGCAAAAAGATACTGTTCAACGACCGCAAACTCCGGCTTCGTTATGTGAATATTGATTCCCGTGAGGTAGTGCCTGTGCGGCAGGCTGTATACGGAACCATCTATCAGTTTGCCTGGTCGCCTGACAGCCGTTATATTACCTATACCGAGCAAACAGAAAATGACAACACGGTTATCCGGATATTCGATACGCAAACCAGCAAAACCTATGATGTTACTGATAACTGGTTCAGTTCTTCCTCGCCTGAATTTTCGAACGACGGAAAATATCTTGTGTTTACCTCAGCCCGCGACTTCAATCCAATCTATAGCCAGACCGAATGGAATCATGCCTATACCGACATGACCAGAGTGTATCTTGTGCTGCTATCGCGTGATACGCCCAATCCATTTGCCCCGAAGAATGACGAAGTAAAAATTCAGGAAACTCAGCCCTCAGCAGTTGCCAAAGAACCTGAAAAAGGGAAAGACAAAGGAAAAGGCAAAACCGAAGAAACCAGGGCTGGCGAAACAAAACCAGCTGTAACAGTCAAGATTGACTTTGACGGCATCGAAAAGCGCATCCTTTCCTTGCCGGTTGATCCCAGCAACTATGGCAATGTATCCTGTGTCGACGGAATTGTATATTATAATGAATATGGGGAAGGAAGAAGGCAGGACGGAATGAAACTGAAGATGTACGACCTGAAGGAGCAAAAAGAAACCGAACTTGGCAATTACCGTTACACAATTTCTTCTAACAATAAGAAAATGCTTGTAGCCCAGGGTAACAAATATGCAGTTATCGACCTTCCCAAAGGACCTATTACGTTAAAAGAAACCGTTGATTTGTCCAACATGAAGGTAATGACCGACTATGCCCGGGAATGGAAGCAGATCTTTGACGAAAGCTGGCGGCAGATGCGGGATTTCTTTTACGTAGAAAATATGCACGGGGTTGACTGGCCAAAAATGCATGATAAATATGCGGTTCTGGTTCCTTATGTGCGCCACAGGGCTGACCTTACTTACATCATCGGGGAAATGATCGGTGAACTGACAGTAGGACATTCCTATGTCAACAGCGGGGAAATGCCTAAACCTCCCCGCATTAAGACGGGTCTGCTGGGAGCAAAAATCAGCAAGGATGCTTCCGGTTATTTCCGGGTTGACCATATTCTGGAGGGAGCTAACTGGAGCAAAGAACTGCGCTCACCGCTTACAGAACCGGGAAATGAAGTAAAGGAAAATGAATTTATTCTTGCCGTTGATGGAAATGACGTCAGGAATGCAAATGACCTGTACTCCTTCCTTGTCGGCAAATCAGGCACAGTTGTTGAACTAACGGTGAACAGCAAACCTTCTGCCGAAGGAAGCAGAAAAGTTCTTGTGACACCCATCGATGATGAAGCCTCATTGTACTATTACAACTGGGTTCAGAGGAATATCAGGCTGGTGAATGAAAAAACCAACGGACAGGTGGGATATCTGCACATTCCCGATATGGGAGTTGAAGGACTGAATGAATTTGCCAAATATTTTTATCCCCAGCTTGCCAAAAAGGGTCTGATTATTGATGACCGCGGAAACGGCGGAGGAAATGTATCCCCCATGATCATAGACCGTCTGAGCCGGCAGGTTACCCGCTCGAATATGACACGCAATGTCACCGTACCTCGCTATACACCGGGAGAAGCCTTTCTGGGCCCCAAAGTCCTTCTGATCGATAATTATTCCGCTTCTGACGGCGATTTGTTCCCATATGCCTTCAGGAAACATAACCTGGGTACAATCATCGGTAAACGCACCTGGGGCGGCGTGGTCGGGATTACCGGACCTCTTCCGTTTATCGACGGAGCCGACCTGCGTATTCCGCAATTTGCCTCCTATTCAGCCGAAAAAAGCGAATGGATTATTGAAGGACATGGAGTTGATCCCGATATTGAAGTGGACAATGATCCCTATAAAGAATACATGGGCGAAGACGCCCAGTTGAACAAAGCCATCGAGGTAATTCTTGAACAGATAAAGAACTATAAGGGAATTCCCCCCATACCTCCGGCACCTGACAAAAGCAAATAGAGAATAGCGTTTGCAGAACTTAGGAAGGAATCAAAATCAGCCGGTTGACCAGTGCGTCAGCCGGCTGATTTATTTATTCCGGATTGCACATCAGGAGTGTAAACGAACCAATGTGCAGTGGACTGGCCTTTAGCGCAGTCCTCCGGCTTAACTTTCTGTAACCGACTTATGTTGTACAACATAATTCTTTGCTCTGGATTTTAACCTATTTAATTTAATTTTGAATAATTCTTTTTTAAGAATTTTTCTTATGAATATTCCGGATGTTTTAAAGAAAGCTGGCCTTAAATGCACTACACAGCGGCGCATTGTTCTGGAAGCCCTGATTCACCTGAACAATCACCCGACAGCTGATGAATTGACCGGATATATTCATAAAACCCACCCTGAGATTGCACAAGGCACAATTTATCATATTCTTGGGGTATTTCTGGAAAAAGGCCTGGCCAGAAACGTGATGAGTGATGGGTTACCGTTGCGTTACGAGTTTGCGGTGGAAAAGCATCATCATCTTCATTTTGTTGATTCGGGAGAAATAAAAGATTATCCTGATCCTGAACTGGACCGGATACTGCTGAGCTATTTCAGGGACAAGGGAATTTCTGATTTCCGGATCGATGACATCGAAGTGCACATTAAAGGGAGGAAAAAGAACAGCGATACTATCAGAAACAAAGAAAAAAATAAGTAAATTTTATTGTTTAATTTAAAACCAATGCATTATGGAAAACACAGAAGTTCGTGAATTTACGCCCATGCCCAGAATAGGCGATCCGGCACCTGAATTCAAGGCAGTGACCACACAGGGTGAGATTCATTTCCCCAATGATTATAAAGGGAAATGGGTCATTCTTTTCAGTCATCCTGCTGATTTTACACCGGTATGTACATCGGAATTTATCACCTTCGCTTCCATGGAAGAGGAGTTTAAAAAACTGAATTGCTCTCTGGTGGGGTTATCCGTTGACGGTTTATACAGCCACATTGCCTGGCTGAGGACCATCAAGGAAAAAATTGAGTACAAGGGAATGAAGAATGTGGAAGTGAATTTTCCACTGATTGAGGATATTACAATGGAAGTAGCGAAGAAATACGGAATGATTCAACCGGGGGAAAGCAATACAAAAGCAGTGCGGGCAGTATTTTTTGTCGATCCGAAAGGGATTATCCGTACCATTATATACTATCCTCTGTCCCTGGGCCGAAACTTTGATGAACTGAAACGGGTACTGATTGCTCTGCAGACAGCCGACAAATTTGGAATAGCTACACCCGCCGACTGGAGACCGGGAGACGACGTGATAGTTCCTCCTGCCGGCTCATGTGGTACAGCCAAGGAACGTATGGAAGCAAAATCAGAGGACATGAAATGCTATGACTGGTTCTTCTGCACCAAGAAGTTACCGAAAGAAAAAGTGTTTGAATCCTTGGGTAAATAAGAGTTTCCTTGTAAGATCTTATCAAACAAAAGAAAAAAGTTTTTTGCATGGTGGAATCCCGGTGTTTTCCCTCACCGGGATTTTTTTTAAAGTGCCTGAAAAGAGACTTCTCTTAATATTTATCCAACGCAACTTTCTCCCAAGACATACAGGCATCAAGCCATTAAATGCATAAATATACATTCTAAATAAACCTCTTGACTTTGAAATAATGATTTCATTCATTATTTTTGTTCGTTAAAGTGCATATTTATACAATTTAACACATTAAATAAAGGAGGGAATTATGTTTTACTGGCTAAAAAACATTGATTCCATCGGAACTGTCAACAGGGGAGTTCCGGGGGAATCGAGTCTGTGTACTCTATGTCTGGCTTCTTGCAAAGGAACCTGTGAAACGTGGACTTCATCCCTTGTCGGGAGGAAGCTTTTATATCCGCGCAATTTCGGCGACAGCACAGCAGGAGGAAATCATATTACCTCTCTGGGCATTGGTTATCATGCCATTCGTATTCAGGGATATGCATACGGAGCGAGGGGGATTGCCGATAAGAATCCTGATAAGTGTTTGTTTACACACGCCAGTGTGGAAACGAGTTTCGGGAATACAGTTATAACCAAATGCAAAATGCCGGTAATGACAGGAGCTCTTGGTTCCACCTTTGTAGCGGCCAAATACTGGAATTCCTTTGCTGTAGGTGCGGCACTATGCGGTATTCCCATTGTGGTTGGTGAGAATGTAGTAGGGGTTGATAAGGCATCAGAAATTGAAAACGGAAAAATTAAGAAGGCTCCGGAACTCGACAGAAGGATTGAAACCTACCTGAAATATTATGATGGTTACGGAGCCATTATTGTGCAGATGAACGTTGAAGACACACGGAACGGTGTTGCTGAGTATGTTATCAACAAATACGGTGATAAAGTAATCATTGAGCTGAAGTGGGGTCAGGGGGCAAAAGACATTGGAGGTGAAATTCAGGTTGACAGCATTGAATATGCCAAATTTCTGAAGGACCGGGGCTATCTGGTTGATCCCGATCCGTATGACCCTTCGGTTCAGGCGGCATTTGAAGCCAGGGCCATTACTTCGTTTGCCCGTCATAGCCGGTTGGGAGGCACAGATTTATCGACACCGGAAGAGGTACATGCTTCATTCATGAAGTCGGTTGACTATCTGCGGAAACTGGGTTACAAACGAATTACCCTGAAAACAGGAGCCTACGGAATGGAAGCCCTTGCCATGGCCATCCGTTTTTCGTCGGATGCCGGTCTGGATTTACTTACAGTTGACGGGGCCGGAGGTGGAACTGGTATGAGTCCATGGAATATGATGCAGCACTGGGGAATCCCTTCTCTCCCGCTTCATGCCAAGACATATGAATATTGCAAGGTTTTGGCCGACAGGGGGAAGAAGGTTCCGGACATTTCTCTGGCCGGAGGCTTTGCAAGAGAAGATCACATTTTCAAAGCGCTCGCCCTTGGTGCTCCCTTCACAAAACTGGTTTGTATGGGAAGGGCTCCCATGATCTGCGGGTTTGTAGGTAGTAATATCGAAGGGGTCTTTAAGCCCGACAAAAGAGCAGAACTGAGCGGCCACTGGACGGAATTACCACCTTCGGTTACTGCAATCGGAAAATATCCTGAAGAAATATTTGCCGGATGGGAAGAAGTAAAGAAAATTGTAGGAAACGAAGAAATGAAGGTCATCCCGTATGGTGCCATAGCTATGTATACCTACATGGACAAACTTAAATGCGGTTTGCAACAATTCATGGCCGGCGCCAGAAAGTTCAGAATTTCCGAAATTGCGCGCGATGACCTGATTGCCTCCAACAGGGAAACGGCCGAAGTAACCGGTATACCATTTATGACAGATGCGCTTGACGAACAAGCCAGGCGTATTCTTACTCATTAAACCTTCTGTTTTTTCATAGATCCAGTCTGCAGCAAAAGCGTAGAAATCAGTTTAGGATTTTTACGCTTTTTTTTTCTGTTTTCAATTCCACCATGCTCCTCTTTTCTGATAGAGTGATATGAAGCATTCGATGGAGCGGTCATAGGTCTTTTCAGCATCGGAAGGAAAATAACAGGCCGGCAGTTCGCCGTTCAGCCGGTGGTTTCTCAGGCACTCGCAGCAGATACCTTTGGAAGAGCAGGGATAGGTGCAATTGCACCATGATGCATTTCTGTTTTTGTTGCATTCCATATTCTATATGTTATTTTGTCAAATGGAGTTTGCGTTTTAGTTCATCGAGCATTGCTTCCTTCGGCATTAAAATGGAAATGGTTTTGGCCCTGAAATAGGGCCCGGATACCAGCAAATACCCATTAAATTTCGTTCCCCTCGTACCCCATGAGTTTTTTGTAATGTACCACACCCGGCCTGTCGAATCTTCAGCCATTCCGATTATGTGCATGGCATGGTCGTCGGTAGTTGCATACCTGTCAAATTCCTTCTGACGGAATAACTGATTTACAAAAGGTTCCTGAGAAGGAAGGGAAATTTTATCGCAGGACTCATCCTGAGCACCGGCACTTTGCCCGGCATACGCCGGAACCGGTTCTCCGGAAAGATAGGCCATCCCATTTTTCCAATCAAACCCGGGTTCTGAGATATCAGCTGCCCATGCGATCGTATAACCATATGACAGAGCATGGCGGACTGTCTGCTCCAGTTCATCCAGAGGCACATTCCAGGCACTGGCCCAGTTCCAGTTGTCGGGTACTTCAATAGGAAATTCGGAATACCAGGGATGATGAAGAAAAGAAGTTAATTCAATGTAGTGCGAAGGCTCTATTCCGAGGCTGTCTCTGAACGCAAACGGAGTAAAGTAATGCCTCTTCCAGGAAAAATGATCAGGAACCTCCCCCAGCCAGTCATCAAGAAGTGCGCTGAACCTGCCTTTCCATGCAGTATCGGTAAAGGCAACCTGATCATTTACCAACGTTTCCATAAAGCTTTTAACCGTTTTATCCAGCAGGGTATGGTCCTGAAGGGAACCCCCTGTCCTGCCGGCAGGATAGGCCTGTTCGGGAACAACTCCGACCGCAGGAACGGCATCCATAACATCGTTCAGAACACCTCCACCTGACAGACTTATTGTTCCATGCATCCTGAAGTACTTTTCTGCTTTTTTTTCATACACATTCCGCACAAAGTACATTTCGGAGAGGTCGAAGGTGTCCTTCAGCTTTCTTAACAATTCCGATTCAAGAAAAGAGACAACGGAAAAACTCCAGCAGGTATTGGTTTTATACTGGTCTTTTACCGGTGTGGACGGATTAAGACAAACAACCCGGAATGGTCCAAAATGATCTGGCTTCTGGGGAAATGCACTAACGGCCGCATGCAGAATAAAGACGAGCCATAGAATTTCTTTTCTCATACAGAATACTCAATAAAAAATCCATATACCCGGCATGAATCAGCAAAATACAAACATGCACTTTCATTTTCCGAGGATTCTGAATTCGGTACGTCGGTTAAGGGCTCTTCCCTCTTCGGTGTCGTTTCCTGCCACCGGCTGTTTTTCTCCATATCCTCTGGCAACAATGCGGGAAGGATCCATTCCGTTCTTAATCAGATAATCGGCAACCACCTTTGCCCGGTTAAGGGAAAGTTTAAGGTTGTATTCCGGAGAACCGGTATTATCGGTATGGCCACTCACCTCGATCCGCACCTCAGGATTTTCACGCATAAAGGAAAGGAGTTTGTTGAGTTCGGCGAAGGATTCCGGCTGAAGTTCCGCCGAATTCCATGCGAAGAATATGTTTTTCAGAACCGCTTTTTCACCCGGTTTGACAGGATGCAGGGCTATTCTCATCAGGAAAGGTTTTGCTTCGGTGAACGTATCGGCCAGGGCAAAATGATCGGAATAAAAAAGGTAGCCCTGTTTTGAAACATTCAGCATATAGTTAAAGCCAGGAGGCAAGGCGACAAGGAAAGTTCCCGTAACCGGATCTGATTTTGCCGTAACCAAAGAAAGCGAAGTTTTCAGGTTGATCAGCTCAAAGCTGGCCTCCAGTGGTGCACCGGTTACTGCATCCGTAACCACCCCTTTTATGTAAGAGACCGGGACAGGCCGTGCCTGAGGATACAGGTCAAAGTAATAAATATCCTGTCCCCGGGCCGTTTCGCGGTTGGTGGCGAAATAGGCTCTGTTACCTGAAGCATTGACGATCAGTCCAATTTCGTCGCGGCAGGTATTGATGGGATATCCGAGATTCACCGGTGCAGACCAGGTACTATCCTTTCTGCGGCGTGTCATATAAATATCAAATCCTCCCATACCAATATGTCCGTTGGAAGAGAAATACAAAGTAGTATTGTCGGCATGAATAAAAGGCGATTGTTCATCCTTCGGGGTATTGATGCTGTCGCCCATGTTCACGGGATTTTGCCAGGAACCATCTTCATTTTTTGTACTGAACCAGATGTCGAGCCCGCCTTTACTGCCCGGCCGGTTGGATGCAAAGAACAGGGTTTTCCCGTCGGGCGAAATGGATGGTTGTTTTTCACTGGCTGAGGTGTTAACGGGACTTCCGAGATTTTCCGGCTCGGTCCATTTTTCACCCTGATGGTAGGATACATAAATATCGCACTGGCCTTTTCCATCGGGCCTGTTGCAAGCTGTAAAATACATGGTGCGGCCATCAGGGGTAAGCGTCTGGGCACCTTCATTATCAAGGGTATTCAGGGGAGGCCCCATATCAACACCCTTGCTCCAGAAACCGTTTCTGAAGTAGCTCACATAAAAATCCTCCTGCCTGCTTCGCTGTTTTCCCTGTATTCTCATATTCACCGGAAGCAGAACCGTATAAACAAGAATCTGCTCATCAACGGAAAGGCTTGGCCAGTATTCATCGTATGCCGTATTAATACTGTCACCCAGGTTGACCGGCACAAACGGTACCGGATTTTCCACGGCCTGCAGGGCAAAATCGCAGGAACGCAGATAAAACTTCGCCTGCTGAACCAGCGATTCATTCTGTCCTTTGTACTGAAGAAAACGGAGAAAAGCACTTTTCGCCTCCTGGTATCCGCCTTCAGAAAAATGCGCCTTGCCCAGATTGTACCAGGCGGCCGGAAACAGATCGGGTTTTTCTTCCAGAATGTGTTTCAGGGTACTGATGATACCCTGATTATTGTTCATCTCGGCATAAATATCAGCCATCAGAAACCAGGCTTCGGCAAACGACCTGTCAATATCAACCGCCTGCTTAATATAATCGAGAGCAACGGAATAGTTTCGTGACTGATACTCCTGAAGAGCTATATTGAAAGCATGAACGGCTTTTTTTGACGTTGTAGTGTACTGGTTCTGAGAGAATGCTGAAGATACTGACAGGCAGATGATGACTGCAAGGAATGTGGTTATACGGAAACATCTGAAAAAATACTGCATAGGAGCATTTCTATCAGGGAATGTGCATAAACTTATGGGCCTGGAGGGAAATATTCCACTCAGGGTGAGATTTGGCATACGCAACAATTTCCGGTATATTTTTCTCATATCTACTCCATTCCGGCTGAAGATAAAGATAGCAGTTTTTTTTGACCCTGCGGGCATTTTTTTCGGCCCAGGCAAAATCGGCGGTATCCCTGATTATTACTTTCAGTTCGCTGGCTTTTTCATAGATTTCTTCCAGAGGAGGCATATTTTCCTTGGGAGAAAGGCAAATCCAGTCCCAATGCCCTGTTAAAGGATAGGCACCCGATGTTTCAAGGAACAGGGAGATACCTCTCGCCCTGAGTGCAGTTGTAAGAGGTTCCATGTTATACATAAGAGGCTCGCCTCCTGTTACTACAACTGCCCTGGCAGGACAGGCCACAGCCTTTTCCACAATATTTTCTATGGGAACCAGAGGATGCAGGGCCGGATTCCATGAAAATTTGGTGTCACACCATTCGCATCCCACATCACAACCGCCAATACGGATAAAATAGGCCGGCTTTCCTGTATGGAAACCTTCGCCCTGGATGGTATAGAATTCCTCTACCAAAGGAAGTTTCCATCCGTTCTCCGGCTGAAAAAGCGCATCATGTTTGCCCCTGATCATAAAAAAAAATTCAGGCAAAAGTACAGTGTTTTATTGAATCCAAATTCGTCAATTGAAAAACTCAATTAACGAATCGACGAACAAAATCTCATCAGATTTTATACGGCGGGATTACCTCGATAAGTCAATAGAAACAATGTTTTTTGTGTTTCTATTGACTAATCTCCTCTAAAAGTAATTTTGCTATAGCCTGGTTGAATTTGTTAATTCATGGTACTTCGGTTGAACCAACCGATACTTATTGCCTGAAGAATATTTTGCCCATTAACTGCTTAATGAAGCCTGCCAGGGGTTTTTGCCGGACAGTTTGAAAATACGGAATAATCAGAATTTCCAAATTACTCTGCCTTATTTTTCCAGTTTTAACAGGTGCATCATTTTATGGAACACATCGGTGTTGTCATAGATTCCTGTAAAGAGGGATGCACCGGGCCCGAAAGCATAAACCGGCACCATGATTCCGGTATGATCATGAGCGGAAAAGCGGATGCTGACAGTATGATTTTTAAGATCTCCGGCAGGCAGGCTCACTCC
Organism: Bacteroidales bacterium; assembly: GCA_012517825.1. Lineage (NCBI taxonomy): Bacteria > Pseudomonadati > Bacteroidota > Bacteroidia > Bacteroidales > Bacteroidales bacterium. Next base: position 28,824 of record JAAYUG010000115.1, read on the forward strand.
GCCAGTTTCATGGTCTGCCAGTACAATAACTGTTGTGTTTTTGCTGTTAGCGGCAAACTTCAACCCCTCTCCCACTGCCTTATCGAAATCCAGCACTTCTTTCACCAGCCATAAGGAATCATTTGAATGGCATGCCCAGTCAATCTGAGATCCTTCGACCATCAGAAAAAAACCTTTCTTATTGTTGGAAAGGATATTGAGTGCAAGCCGAACTGATTCAGCGAGGGCCTCCCCTCTTCCGTTCAAGGCGCCGGGCATATGGCCGGAAGCTCTGAACCAGGCCAGTTTCCCGGGAAGGGATGATGGAATCTGCCAAACCGAATCAGGAACGGTATATCCTCTGGATGTGAGATCAGCTATCAGATTCCTTCCATCGGATCGAGTTTCGAAATATTTTCTTCCGCCTCCAATGAGAACATCAACATCGGTCTTGACGATATCAGCTGCGATGGCCTCATTGTTCTCCCTGCCTGTCTGGTGTGCAATAAAAGCTGCCGGGGTAGCGTGTGTAACTGCACAGGTAACTACCAGACCCGTTGAGAGGTCTGCATCTTCAGCAAACTCGAGAATGGTTTTAAGGGGATTCCCGGTAGAATCCACTGCCAGATATGAGTTCCTGGTTTTGTGTCCTGTTGAAAATGCTGTTGCTCCTGCGGCTGAATCGGTAATGTAATTATCCAGCGACTGGGTCTTCATCAGACCAACATGTGAACACCGCTCTATATTCAGTGCGTCGGCCACAGAACCGCTTGCTGCGCAGAGCTGCGCCAGGCCCATTCCGTCACCAATGAATAGTATGACATTTTGCCTTTCTTCCTCCCTTGCCGGTTTGTTACACGAAAACACGATCAGCCCTGCAAAGGCAAACACCAAAATCCGAAATAAAGTTTTCATAGAATGAAATTTTTGAATTATTTATTTGCATTACTGTAATGAACGTTTTCATCAGCTACGGGGACGTTTCAGAATGTACCTGACAATCCACCAGATAATCCGAGCAATCCACACAAGGGCATACAGAAAACCTGTGACGGCCAGTACCCATAACTGTGCGGTAAAGAGCTCCTTCCATGGTGTATGGAATCTGAGAATTCCCCATACATTAAAAAGATTTGCCAGTGCATAACAAATCAATACTATCCGCAGTTCGTTAATTTTCTGACGGGCCGTAATCACTGTATCTTTCATGGCAATGTTAATCAGTTAGTATTAAATGCATCTTATCTTACTTTTAAATTTCTGCAGTCTTTTTTATGGCTTCCACTTCCAGTTCGGAAGGCCAGTAAATAGTTTTTCCGGTGAGGGTAGCCTCATCACCCAGGAGGGTTGCCACTCCGGCCAGGTAGCCCTGTTCGGCCAGACCGGGGACGATTTTATTTTGTCTTACCGCTTCGGCAAAAGCAACAAGCTGCATATCAGAGCCGTCACTATAAAGAATTTTATTGATAAAATAAGTTCCTTTGTCTTCTGATGGATTTTCAGGTACCCAACTGGGACCTCCAACCGGAACCACCTCAAATAAATCTTTTTCGATTGAGTTGATGAGTTGAACGATTCCCGGGGCTGGGGGCGGGTTCTCAAGGAAATATTTCCCGGCTTCCATCTCTACGGTTCCCAGGGGTCCCATAACCTGCACCTCGAGACCATATTTTTTGTTACTGATCACAGAATCGTATATAAACTGCACGCCACCGGGATAGGTATATATAACAGCAACATTATCAAACACTTCTCTGCCATCCTTCCAGTAATTTATACTGCCTGTTCCGGTAACCGAAACGGGATGTGCATCCAGCACCCAATTGGCTACCTGAAGGTGATGGCTGGCCAGCTCTGTCATGAGCCCGCAGGAGTATTCCCTGTATAGCCGCCAGTTTGTCCTTCGTTCAGTGGATGGAGGAATTACCTCTCTCCTCCAGTCATTATTCCTGTGCCACCATGCCCTGATCTGGGTAACCGGCCCGATGTGTCCGTCCCTGATCCATTGAACACCCCTGACAAACCGGATATCGAAAACCCGCTGATGTCCTATCTGAAGGATTTTGCCTGTCTGGTAATGCACTTTGAGCATGGAAGCACATTCATCCGTTGTCTTTGCCATGCTTTTTTCAGAAAAAACATGCTTTCCGGCCTTCATGGCATCAATTGCAATCGCGGCATGAAGATGCAAGGGAACAGCAATGATAACCCCTTCAACATCCTTTCGCTCCAGCAACCTTCTGTAATCTGAGTAGGGCGATGCTTTGCCTCCGGTAAGGGCAACCGCCTGATCAAGGTGGGGTTTAAAGTCGTCACATACCGCCACAATTGCGGTATCGGGAACGTTCTGAAGCATTTGCATAAGATACTGGCCCCGTGAACCGGTGCCGATAACACCCAGTCGGACAACCGGTTGCGAAGGGGATTTATTAACAGAAGATGCATATAGCTTCGCCATTGAAGGAAATGTTGACAGCAATGCTGTTCCGCCTGCCATCAGCGAAAATGTCTTCAGAAATTCCCTTCGTCCGGATTCTGGTAAATCTCTGCTCATTGATCTGAATTTTTAAAAGAATATTTGGTAATCTTTCCTGCCTTATCCGGCATAAGCCGATACACCAGAGAACAATCAAAAGCCTTCATGATGGATTGATAGTCATCAGGATCAGCAAGAAACAGAGCTGTGGACAATGCTTCTGCTTCCAGACCTGATTTTGCCACCACAGCAACCACACCGGTGGTATTTACTGCCTTTCCTGTCCGGGGGTCGATAATATGGACCTTCTGCTCAGGGGGTGATTCCGCAAATTTCGGAACATTACCTGATACTGAAACAAATGCATCTGAAAGAGATATTTCGCATTCTGCATCATTTCCCGGCACATTCAGACGAATCTTCCAGGCATTTCCTGAAGGATGAAGCCCCATACCCAGCAAGGAACTTTCGCCGAAGCTTAAAAAAGCATTTGCAATGCCTTCTTCCGACAGAATGCTCCGGATACGGTCCAGGGCATAACCTTTTCCGAAAGCCCCCGTGTCAATCTGAACATCGGGCGAAAGAAAGCGGATGGTATTCTTTTCTTCGTTCAAAATGACGGAGGTTATTGCTGATACCTGCTGACGCCCAGAAGCATAATCATCAGGATAGGCATATTCCTTCAGCCTTTGTTTGGTTCTGAGCATTGATATATCGAATAGTCCGCTGGTAAATTGAACATACCGGATGCACCGGTGCAGCAGATGAATCAGTTCGCTTCCTGTTTCCACTTCATGATGATAAGCAAAACGGTTCACTCTGGCAATGATGCTATCGCTGAGGTATGGATTAAGCAGATTTTCCAGCCGGTTAAGTTCACTCCGTATTTTTAAGGCCACATTATCTCCCTGTTTTCCGGCAATTCCCGGAATGACAAGATCGAGACGGGATGCCATAGCCCCGATGGTAGTATGAAAGACTGCTGCCAAGCCTTACTTTTTCTATGGAAAAGACAAAGATATTGTTTCGCACCAAAAACCATTAAGCACACGGAATTTTTTGATTTTTTTTGGGAGTTTTGGGCAGTTACAGTATTTTAGTGAAAATTATGGATACTATGGAAGAAACGATTAAGGTTGGACTGGCCTCCTATGGCATGTCGGGTGAAGTATTTCATGCTCCGCTGCTGCATGTGCATGAAGGGTTTGAACTAAGGGCAGTTTGCGAAAGAAGCCGTAAGAAAGCAGCAGAGAAATATCCGTATATTCATTCCTATTCTACCTATGAAGACCTTCTCAACGACAGGGAAATCGAACTGGTTGTTGTCAACACGCCTGATTACCTGCATTTCGAAATGGCAAAAGCTGCCCTGGAGGCCGGCAAGCATGTGGTTGTAGAAAAGCCATTTACGATAACTTCGGGAGAAGCCGATAAATTGATCAGAATTTCAAGAGAGAGAGGGAAACTCCTCAGTGTATTTCATAACCGCCGCTGGGACAACGGGTCTCTGACCGTGCGGCAGGTTCTTGCTGAAAAGCTCCTGGGCAGGCTGGTTCTTTTTGAATCCCATTTTGACCGGTTCAGAAATTATCTGCAGGACTCGTGGAAAGAAAAAGCTGGCATTGGTACCGGCACAGTCTATAATCTGGGATCACACCTGATCTATGAAGCGCTTGATTTTTTCGGGGAACCAAAGACTGTATTTGCTGATATCAGGGCAGAGAGGACCGGAAGTTGCGTTGATGACACGTTCGACATTTTTCTGGGGTATCCTGAGCTTAAGGTACTGCTTCGCAGCAGTTATCTGGTAAAGGAACCCGGACCACGGTACATACTGCATGGAACAGAAGGTTCCTATCTGAAGTGGGGCCAGGATCCGCAGGAAGAGGCCATGAAAGCGGGAAAATGGCCCGGCACTCCCGGTTGGGGTACTGAACCGCCTGAATTTTGGGGAACTCTAAATACCACCATTAACGGAACGCATTTCCGGGGCAAAATTGAAACCCTTCCAGGCAATTATCTTGCCTTTTACGATAACATTTTCAATGCCATTAGAAAGGGAGAAGAACTGATCATAACTCCGGAAAAGGCAGCAAAAGTAATCCGGATTATTGAAATGGCGTATCAGAGCAACAAGGAGCAAAAAGTAATAGCTTATTCATGAACAAAGTCTTGTGGTAAATGTTTATCAGAAAAACCAGACTATGAACCGGAGGAAATTCATCCGCAATTCAGCGTTGTCAGCAGGTGTTATTTCTCTTCCGTCATTTACTGCCTCCACCCTTCCGTCCCTGTTTGGGAAAAAAGCTTCTGATGAGATAATTTTAGGAAATACAGGCCTTAAAGTTACCCGCATGGCAATGGGAACAGGCACATCGGGCTGGAACAAGCAGTCAAATCAAACCCGTACGCTTGGTATTCAGGGACTGGCCTCTCTGCTTCACTATGCCTATGATCAGGGCATTCGTTTCTGGGATTCTGCTGATCAATACGGAACCCATCCCCATCTCAGAGAAGCTTTAAAATACGTGCCGCGCGAAAAGATTGTCATCCTCACAAAAACCCATGCTTCAACGCGGGAGGAAATGAAGGCTGATCTTGACAGATTTCGTTCCGAAATCGGCACAGATTATATTGACATCGTTCTTCTTCACTGCATGCTTGATGGAAACTGGCCGGAAAAGAAAAAAGGTGCAATGGAATATCTTTCAGAAGCAAGGGAAAAAGGAATCATTAAGGCCCACGGTGTATCCTGTCATACCCTGAAGGCTCTGAAGGCCGCTGCCGAAAGCGACTGGGTTCAGGTTGACCTGGCCAGAATCAATCCCACCGGAGACAATATGGATGCTGATGTTCCAACCGTAATTCCTCTTCTCAAAAAGATGAAATCAGACGGCAAAGGAATCATCGGAATGAAGATTTTTGGCGGAGGTACCCTCACAAACCGCGTGGATGAATGCCTTCGGTTTATCCTGAATCAGAACTATGTTGACAGCTTTACTATTGGAATTGAAAGCAAGGAACAGCTGCAGGAGATTCTGAGAAAAATACCGGAACTCAGCTGAATTCTGCGTGAGCCTCCGGTATATTTCAGCAACCTTCCTGTAAAAAATCTTTTTATCCCGGAGTATGCATCAAAACTACAAACCCCAGTATGCCGGCCTTATGTGCAGGCATTCGGATTGATCCGGCTGAAACAATGTGAAAGCGGCCATTTGGGCACATGCAGGTTTATTTGCCCGGTTGTTCCCGGGAAAAACCTGAAAACAGCTTGTCGGCTTTTTCCCGAGAAAGCCATTTTCCGGAACAAATGACGATCATATGGTTAAAAACCATTTCCTGGCCCGGTTTCAGAGTAAAAATCTGTTTTTCTTCCTTTGGATTAAACACCTGCTGTCCGAGGTTATTGACTGCGAAAAGACCATAGCCTCTGGCATGAAAGTGCGCCGGATACCCCGGATTGGAAGGATGGTCAAACAAGGTGACGGAGACTTTTCTGCCCTGGTTTTCCCCGCACAAGGTAACCCAATTATTGCGTGTGCCCCATACTGCATCACCTTCTTTCCCTGAACTGCCGATATAATTTCCCGTAACTCCCGAATTGTCGGCTACAGGAACAGAAGTAATCTTTCCATGCGAATCAGTCAGCACAACAGGTTCAGTGGAAGGCATTTCCAGAAAACGGGCTACTCTTAAACCCAGCATTCCTTCTTTGTTGTCAGTAAATACCACCGTTTCATTCAGTGCACGCAAACGGGTATTGCGTTTAATGATGCGCACTGAATCGCCGGCATCGAATACATACCGGGTTGATTCGTACAGAAGGTCCTTGCCTGTTTCTGTGCGCCACACTGCACTGTATGAAAGTGAGGAAGGTTTTCCGTTGCCTGAGGAAACAGCTGGTATTCCCTGAACTACAATTCGCCCGTACTTCGGTTTTTCTTTCGGTGGTATGGCGTACGAATTATTCCAGAAATCAAATCCATTGACATCTCCATAGTTAAACCAAACCCCTACATGGTGCGGATGATCGGTTCGTTCGCCGGCCACCTTTTCAAGCGGAAACGCCCGTGTTATTCTTTGCCCCGACGCATCCAGCACCGGATAAAGAAACGGTTTCTCGAGCGTGTCAGAGTACCAGAAAGCAGAAAAAAGGTTTTGTCCGCAATAAATTAAAATCTTTGCCTGTGTGGTATCATTGACAAAAGAATACCCCCGATCCTTTAACTTTCCTCCAGAGTTCTGGCATGCTGTCATGACCGGAAAAACCATGGTTACGATTAACAAAACTGTTAAAAAGAATATATTGTTTTTCATATGGGTTAATGTTACACACCATCGTTAGGTGTATCATCTGATGGCTGAATGTTTGGCATTACAGTATAAATTGACAAGGTAAAATCACCGGAAATCAGATCACATGGTGAATACCCTGCCACCGGCCAGCACTTCCTGCCGTTCCTCGTCGAAGGTGACTTTTTCTCCGGTATGAAGGGCAGCCGTAACCATGATATTGGCAATTGAATGGTTGTAGGCGGCTACCACATCTCCGTTGCACTTCCTGCGGCTTCGCAGGCATTCCATCCAGTTGCGCATATGAGCATTTGTCATCGGATCAGCGCCGGTATTGGCACCGGTGACCACTTTCATCTGCGGCAGAGATTGTTCTTTCAGCAGATTGGCTTTCATGCCCATAGCCCTGGCTTCACTTTCCTGCAGTCCGCCGTCGGACGTAATTTTGTTCAGATCAAGGTTCAGCATTCCTCCATTGGAGAAATACAGTTCCTTGGTGCCGCCATAGGAATTGGTAAAACGGGAGGAGTATACCACCTGGAATCCGCGGGAAGGATCATCCAGTGGGCCATAATCGAATACGGCCGTCATGGTATCGGCATTGGCTCTGCCATCTTTCCAGAGGTAAACTCCGCCGTTTGCTGCCACCGAGCGGGGATGGGGAAGGCCGGTAAACCAGTGCACCGTATCAATCTGGTGCGACATCCACTGGCCGGGAATCCCTGATGAATAGGGCCAGAACAGCCGGTACTCAAGATAGTACCTTGGATTCCATGGAACATAAGGACGATTGATGAGAAAACGTTTCCAGTCGGTGTCTTCTTCCTTAATGGAGGCTACCAGGTCGGGTCTTCTCCACCGCCCCGGCTGATTGACATTCCAGGTCATTTCCACCATGACGATATCACCAAACTTACCTGATTGAATAAATTCGGCTGCAGCAATATAATTGTCAGCCGATCTTCTCTGGGAACCAATCTGGAAGACCCTGTCCGATTCCTGCACGACCTTCAGGGCATTTCTGTTATCTTCCATCGTTTCGGCAAAGGGTTTTTCCACATAAACATCCCTTCCTGCCTGAACTGCCTCGATGGTATGCATGGCATGCTGGAAATCGGCCGTACTGATAATAACAGCATCCACATCCTTTCTTTCGTATAACTCCTCATTGTTGCGGGCCAGGGCTACTTTAATCCCCTGTCTGCCAAAGTAGGCCTGCGCTTCTTCTCTCCGGCGACTCCATATGTCAGAAACCGCTACAATCTCCATATTCAGGTCTTTGGCCGAAGCAAGAAAGGCCGGTATTAGGGATGATCTTGCACGATCAGAGAAGCCAACAATACCAACACGGATACGGTCGTTTGCACCTGTAATGCGCTGGTAGGCGCTGGCAGGAAGACTGATGCCCCCCAGGGCGACCCCGGCTGTTCCGGCCGCCATAACTTTTACAAACTTCCTTCTGTCTGTTTTCATATTGTATTTGATTAGCAGGTTATTACTTGATAGAACCCAAAATATAGATTTTTCAGTTACAGTTGTTTTATCTTGATGCTGCGGAAGGAGACCTCATCCCCATGATCCTGGAGTAAAATATGCCCCTCGGGTGCTTCGCCGAAGTTTTTCCAGACCTTGTACTTGCTTTCGCTAACCAGTTTTCTGAATTCAGCTGAACCGCGCTCATATTCAAGAACTTTAAAGCCGTTCAGCCAGTGCTCAACGTGGTTTCCTCTGGAAACAATGCGTGCCTGGTTCCATTCACCAGGCGCATTGACCCGTTTGTTAGTGGCCTTGATCAGATCATAAAGGGAGGCAAGAGTTCTGCTTCCTTCATGGTTTCCCAGTTTGGCGTCAGGATGGTTTTCATCATCCAGAATCTGGTATTCCAGCCCAATAGCAGAACCTTTGTTGTGTTCCGATTCGGTAACAAAGTATTTTATGCCGCTGTTGGCTCCCCTGGTAATTTTGAATTCCAGGGTCAGATCAAAGTCAGAATATTTGTCCACGGTAACAATATCGCCTCCATTGGCAGATTCAGCGCCCCCGGAAGGAAGAACTGTCAGCATGCCATCAGCAATTTTCCATCCTTTTTCAGGGAACTTATCCTTATATGCTCCCCTCCATCCATTGGACGTCTTTCCGTCGAAAAGAAGTTTCCAGCCATGATTTTTTTCCCAATCGCTCAGCGTATTGGGAATCATGTTCACCTGGCGGATGCCTGGGTCTCCATGAAATCCGTAGAAATCAAGACTGTCGGTACGTATTCTGATGTTCCTGAAACGAACCTGAAGCCCAACCTTTGACGCATCATCTCCCACCGAATGTACCTGCAGAGCAATCAATCCTTTGGGAGTGAGGTTATCCAGCAACCAGGAAGCAGGGACGTCGTTGATCCATGTGCGGATGGTATCACCTATGGCTTCAATCCTGAATTTATTCCATTCTCCCTGCCGGAATGCGTTACGGGCAGGTTCATTGTCGGCAAGAGTATACAACCAGCCTCTGCGGGATTCATCATATATTCCGCCGGTCCATGCCCTGGGAGAAGGGTCAATCTCCACCTGGTAACCATGTACCCGGCCGTTCATAACGAGAGGAGAACTGATGCTCCGGATTTGCACGCCGGAATTAAGCTGTGAATCAACTTTGAACTCAAGTTCAAGAATAAAGTTGTCAAATTCCTTTTCGGTACAAAGAAAACTGTTGGGACTTTTCAGCACGGTGGTTCCCACAATCTCACCGTTTTCAACTTTATATTCAGCGGTTCCGTTTTTCTGAACCCATCCGCTGAGGTCTTTTCCGTTAAAAAGCTGATACCAGCCAGTTTTTTCAACCGAAGGAGCAGACGAACAGGAAGCGGCCAGGACAAAGACAACCATTCCGGTTGCTACGACTGTTAATTTCTTGATATTTATAAAGTGCTTCATAGAAAATTATTAAGATGTTGTTTGCTTCGCAATATATTTTTTGAGCCATTCAAGGAATTCGACGCCAAATTCGGGATGTTTTACACCGTAAATAACATTTGTTTTCAGGAAGTCAATTTTACTGCCAATATCATATCGCTGTCCGGCAAAACGGAGTCCGTAGGCAGGCCTGGTCCGAACCATAAGGCGAAGGGCATCGGTGAGCTGAATTTCATTGTTTACGCCCGGAGGAATGGTGTCAAGGTAATCAAAAATATCAGGTGTAAGAATGTAGCGGCTGGCAATGGCCAGGTTGGAGGGTGCCTTATCGGCCGGTGGTTTTTCGACAAAGTCGTTGATGAGATAAACATCCCGGTCAATTTCGGTTCCGCTGATAACTCCGTACCGGCTCACAACAGCAGGATCGACCTCTTCCAGAGCAACGACCGGATGTTGGTATTTGTCATAAAGTGCTCCAAGCTGGCGGGTTACAGGGCCCTGATCAGAATCAATCAGCGTATCGCCGAGAAGTACGGCAAACGGCTGGCCATTAACGTGATCGCGGGCATACCGGATCGCATCACCAAGTCCGTTAAGTTCTTTCTGCCACACAAAATGGATATTGGCCATCGAGGTAATTGCGCGGATGGTAGCAAGCTCATCCGTTTTTCCTTTTTCCATGAGCTGGTTTTCGAGTTCGAAACTCCGGTCAAAATGCTCTTCAATGGCTCGCTTTCCTTTACCGATGATCATGAGGATATCGGTAATACCGGATGTAACAGCTTCTTCAACCACATACTGGATTACCGGTGTATCGACCACCGGAAGCATTTCTTTTGGCTGTGATTTTGTAGCCGGAAGAAACCGGGTACCGAAACCGGCCGCGGGTATTACTGCTTTGGTTATCATATTATTACATTTTCCGTGTACGTACACGGAATCAATTGCAATATATAAAAAACTTCAGATATTATAAACAATGGCGGGTTTTATTACCTGTATTCTGTGCGGTGCCATTGTTTCGACGAGCTGATGGAACATGGAATCTCCCTCGTAGGTACCAATGACAGCGCCTCCTGAACCGGTAAATTTGGCGGTAGCCCCCACGGAACGGGCCAGTTCAACCATGAGAATATTGCCTTTGCTGATAGGCATCACCTTTCTTCGAAGGTCGAAATTTTCATTCAGAAGCTGACCGAGGCGGCTTTTCTGGCCGCGCAGGAGGAATTCATAAGCTTTTTCGGTTAGCTCGCTCCACTGCCTGATGGCATCCAATACCTGAGGATCGCCGGCATGGTATCTTTCCCGGAAGGTATTGTGCACCACTTCAGAACCTTCTGAAAGGTCGGTGCGATAAGCAATATAGAGATCGGGAAGAAGGGCGGGGTCGAAAGGTTCATATTTTCCGTACCCCTGTTGATCCATGTATTTTTTGTTGAAATCCATATACACAGGGCATTCATAGGCCTGAGCCACACGATCCTGAAGTCCTGCTGCTATTTTCAGTTCATCGTTTTCCACACTGAGCACGAGGTTGGCCAGAATGGGCTTTGGGATAGATACCTCGTAAAAACTCATCAGGGCTTTCATACAGGCTGTAATAATAGCACTTGACCCGGCCAGGCCCAGACCGTATGGAATGTCGGACTGATAGCGGACAGTAAAATTCTTTTCCGGCAGTTGAATGCCTTTTGTCAGGCAATAATTGTAGAACACTTTAATGGTGGCTTTGATAAGTCGAATGCCCCCGTAATAACCATATGCCTTTACGTCATCGTTCAGTTTCTGGATGTTGCTGTACACGAGTGAATCGTACACAGAAGGCACAATCTCTATCTCAGGCGATTCGTAGAGCAATACTTCTGCCCTGAAGTTACTGAAAACAAAAGCGATCGTTTTACCAAAGTAACCGTCGGAGGGATTTCCGATGAGAGCAGCACGCGGATAGCTTGTGGTCTTAATGATCATGACAACGGAATAAGATACTGATATTTTTTCAGGCCTGTTTTATGCAGAAAATATTGAAAACTGACCCTGAGTACGCCCAGACCATAGACAACACTTCTGCGGAAATTAATGGATGAAGCTTCCTTAAAATATTTTGTAGGACATGTAATTTCAGCAATTTCAAAACCTGCCATAAAAATCTGGGCTATCATCTGGTTATCGAACACAAAATCATCTGAATTGGCATTATAGTTGACCTTTTCGAGCACACGGCGCGAAAAGGCCCTGTAGCCGGTATGGTATTCGGAAAGCTTCTGATTCAAAAGGACATTCTGCGCCAACGTAAGAATACGGTTAGCAACGTATTTGTAAAGAGGCATTCCGCCCCTGAGGGCACCTCGGCCCAGAATGCGCGAACCGAAGACGACATCGTATACTTCGTTGGCAATCAGATAGCACATTGACTGAATCAGGCGGGGTGTGTACTGGTAATCGGGGTGCAGCATAACAACGATATCGGAATTCAGCTCAAGAGCCTTGTTGTAACAGGTTTTCTGATTTCCGCCGTACCCTTTGTTTTTTTCGTGGCGAATGATATGACGGATTCCAAGGCGTTCCGCTTCCTGTATTGTATTGTCGGTACTATGGTCATCAACCAGAATAACATGATCCACTATATCAAACGGAATCTCCCTGTAGGTTTGTTCCAGGGTTTTTTCTGCATTATAAGCCGGTAAAACTACGGTAATGACTTTGTTGTTTATCATGAAGCATTTAATTAATCCGTTGAATTTTGGGAAACAACCTGCATAAAAACAAACCCGTTTTTTTCGTACAATACGCGCAACAAAGGGTATAATTTAAGGTATTTTTCCTTTTTGCTGATTTTGGTAACGGCATAAACCGGAATTCCTGCTTTCCCTTTGTACAATTCCTCCCCGAGTGTGGTAAAATTGCTTTCTTCCGGCATTCTTGCGGCATAGAACAAATTGGCATAGCTTTTAAAGCCCAGGGTCATAACAAGGCATTTTTCCTTCTGTTTGCTTTTATAAAAATCAATAGCCGCTCTCTGGGAAAAAGCTTCAATGCGGGAAGTGAAGAAGGTCATTGAAAACCAGGTAAAAGCCAACGTGCCCGCAAGAAGGAGCAATGTTCCCCGCAGGTATTGACGTGTTTTGAGGTGCAGCGAAGCCCATGCTGCACAAACAAGCAAAACTGCACCTCCTGCCCATTCGATTCCGGAAAACGTGACATCAGCCTGAAGATTTCCCGCTGCAAAAGGATCTTTTATCCACCCTGTTGCCAGGAGCCGGGAACGGTTTTGTATCACCAGCATGGCAAGTGCCGGAATCATGGCAAGAATGAGTGACTGTATCCAGAGCCATGTGTGCTGCCAGTGAGGATAATTTCTTCTGTTTTCAATGAGGGTATTGACATAATAAGCTGCCAGGAAGGTAAGCGGAAAATAGCAAAGGGAGGAATAATGCACGATTTTTGTTTTTACGATGCTAAAAAGAACCAATACAATCCAGAATAAAATCTGCAACCATAAAACAGATTGTTTCTGAAGGGAATTGTCGGTTTCCTGTTTTCCGAACAGCACGGGAACGGCAAGAACCGATGCCGGAAAAACTCCGAAAAGAAGCACTACCACGTGGTAAAGGAAAAAACCTCCATGTCCGGCATCCTGTGTCGAAAACAATCTGATCTGATAGCGGATAAATTCCAGAACAAGATTCATATTTCCGTTCACAATCTGCAGGAGAAACCAGAATCCTCCCGTTAAGGCTACAAGAATGAAGTAAAGAACCACATGCCAGACGGAGGCATTAAGGCGGAACTTATTAAAAGCCAACCACATGATAAAGGTCAGCATCAGAATCAGAACCGCCACCGGGCCTTTGGTAAGAATAGCGAGGCCTATGGATAAAGCGGAGAAAATCAACATGGGGATACCCTTTTCTTCCTTTCTGCGCTCAAGGAAGAAGATAAGAAACAGAATGCCTGCGAAAATGAACAAATTGAACCAGGGGTCGATAATACCTGACCTGAAATAAAAAAAAGGCAGCATAGAACCAAGGTACAGAGCGATCCAGAGGATGGCAAAGCGGGTTGAAAAAATCCGTCGGCCGGCAAACCAGAGGAGAAAGATGGTGCAAACTCCTGCTACGGCATTGGGAAAGCGGGCGGCAAATTCATTTATCCCGAACAGATGCATAGATAACACCTGCATCCAGATAAACAAAGGGGGTTTTTCCCAGAAAGGCTGATAATTGATGCGTACTGTCAGATAATCGCCCGAAACAATCATTTCACGGGCTGATTCGGCAAAATTCACTTCATCCCAGTCGAACAGGTTTACCCGCCCAAGAAACGGGAGAAACAAAGTGAGGGCGAAAAGAGAGATCAGAACAGGATACAGGGCGTTCCTGCCCTTAAAAAAGTCAGTCAGCATGCTTGAGCAAGTTTCGAAGGTTATTGTCGAACCAGGGTTTTTCAATCCGTTTTAAAATCATCAACGAAAAAACAACGGAAATGATTCCAAGGAAAGAACCGGCCAGAATATCGATCAGGAAATGCTGCGACAGATATACTCTGGAGTAAGCCACCGCAAAAGCCATTAAGAGAAAGAAAATCTCCCAATGCCAGCGCCTTGTGATGTGTGCCAGAGCGAAAAACAGAGCAAAAGCGCTGGCACTATGGCCGGAAGGAAACGAATGACTCCGGAGCATTTTAACCCCGTGAACGATATGGAGGTTGTAAATACCATCAAAAAAGGCAACCGGACGCATGGCCCCGGGGAAAGCAAAGTTTTTAAGAATCTGTGCGAGCAATCCTGAAATTATGAATGACAGCAGGATCAGAAAAAACCATCGCAACCTGATGAAACTAACCAGGAAGGAAAGCATGACAATGAACAATCCATTACCCAACAGGGTTAAATACTTAAAAAGCTCATCAGTTAACTGGACATGAAAGGAGGTGGCATAAATATGCGACTGTGCTTTACCGTATATGAGCAAAAAAGAAAGTGCCACCAATGCAATGAATAGCCAGCCTATGAGGAAAAGTTTCCGGGCAAACAGCAATTTCAGCATACGGATGGTTTATGTGAACAGCACAAAAATAGTATATTCCGCGCAAAACAGGAGGTGTCTCAACCTCCTGTGAAATTTTATTTTGGCACAAAACCTATTTGTTCATTGAATAGCCGGCAGTTATTTTCCAGCAGAAAAAACGTATTCAATCGTTTCGTGGAATTTTTCTCCCGGATTCAGTACAACGGACGGAAAGTTTTTCTGATTGGGCGAATCGGGGAAATGGTGAGGTTCAAGAGCAAGTCCATTCCGAAAGGCATAGATTCCACCGGACTTTCCTTTAGCAGTTCCGTCCATAAAATTTCCGCTATAGAACTGAATACCGGGTTGGGTTGTCCAGATTTCAAGAATCCTGCCCGTTACCGGCGAATGAAGGCGTGCGGCCAGGCCAAATGATCCGGGAGCTTTCGACAGAACCCAGTTATGGTCATATCCCTTTCCGTAAAGCAATTGCTGATGCGATTCGTTTATGCGGGCACCAATAGTTTGTGGTTTTCTGAAATCGAATGGGGTATTGTCAACCGGCATCAACTCACCGGTAGGGATCAGCGTTGAATCAACGGGAGTAATGGCATCGGCAACCAATGTCAGATCATGGCCGAGAATGTCTCCTGTTCCTTCTCCATTCAGATTAAAATAGGCATGGTTTGTGAGATTGATAATGGTTTTTTTGTCCGTTTCGGCCTGCATATCAAGCACCAAGCGGTTGTCGTCCGTAAGTGTATAAAAAACATTCACCGTAAGATTGCCAGGATAGCCTTCCTCCCCGTCTTTTGAAAGGTAAGAAAAGAAAACAGTGTCCCCGTTCTGCCGGCTATCCCATACATGTTTGTCAAATCCCTTCAGGCCTCCGTGCAGGGTATTTGGACCATTATTGAGGTAAAGGTTATAGGTAACTCCATCGAGGGCAAATTTCCCTTTGGCAATTCTGTTGGCATAGCGTCCCACAATGCAACCAAGGTACATGTTATCATTGAGGTATTCGTCGAATGTATGGTAGCCCAGCGTTATATCAGCACGATTTCCGGCTGAATCAGGCGTAATAACCGACAATATCCTGGCGCCGTAATTGGTGAGCCATACTTCCGTTCCCTTGCTGTTTTTCAGGGTATACAGCTTAATCTCCTTACCGTCAACCAAACGGTGAAATGTTGCTGTATCAAGTGCCGGCAAAGTTGCATTCTGCTTCTGAGAATTGCGGGAGCAACTTCCCGATACAAGTGCTAATACCAATAGCGAAAGAAAAAATGCAGGTTGTGATTTCATAGTTATCTGATTATTTATACCATTGCAAATTAAAGGAATTTCCTTAAAAATATGCGACTGATATTGTTGAATTATTATTCAGTATGGATATTAACCCAAGATTATTCTTTCCTATCAGGTAATTTATTGAGAAAAACCAAAAAATGCGTTCTTTTGTAGAGGGTCGAAATACGGCATTTTTTAATTAAAAAAATTATCTGCTATTTTAGCGCTTCGTTGCAGAAAGAAAATTGTTGAATAATTAACCTGCTTTTGTTATGGATACCAGAACGCTGCTGCAGAATTTCCAATCAGTTTATCCCGACAACCATCATGAGGTGCGCATATATTTCAGTCCGGGGAGAGTCAATCTCATCGGAGAGCATACAGACTATAACGGGGGGTATGTTTTCCCGTGCGCATTAAGTTTTGGCACGTATCTGGTAATGGCACCGAACGATACCAACAAAGTGCAGTTTGCCACCGGCAATTTTGATGTCCGGCACGAGCAAAACGTCAATGCCCTCAACAAAAAAATTGATCAATTATGGATTAACTATCCCATGGGTGTGATGTATGAATTTATTACGCGGGGTTATGCTATTCCGGGAATTGACCTGTTTTTTTACGGCAATGTTCCCAATGGTGCCGGATTGTCCTCTTCCGCCTCTATCGAAGTTGTTACTGCCACTGCCTTGAATGACTTCCTTCATGCAAAGATTGGTGGTGTTGATATAGCCTTGTTATGCCAGCACGCTGAAAATCATTTTGTTGGGGTTAACTGCGGAATCATGGATCAGTTTGCCTCGGCCATGGGTAAAAAGGACCATGCTATTTATCTGGATTGCAATACGCTGGATTACCAGCTGGTACCGCTGGTTCTGAAAGGGTACAAATTGGTGATTGCCAACACCAATAAGCGTCGCGGGCTGGCTGATTCGAAGTACAACGAACGGCGCAGGGAATGCGACCAGGCAGTGGCCGAAATCAGCCGTGTTAAACCCATCAAATACCTGTGCGAACTAACGGTGGAAGAATTCAATCAGGTGCAGGGAGCCATAAGCGACGATACGGTAAGGCGCAGGGCACGACATGCCATTTCAGAAAATGAGCGGACAGGAAAAGCTGTTCAATTGCTCCGCGAAGGGGATCTTGCAGGATTTGGGCAATTGATGAATGCTTCCCATGATTCACTCCGGTATGATTATGAAGTTACCGGCGTTGAACTCGATACGCTTGTTGAAGAAGCAAGAAAAATTCCCGGAGTGATCGGTTCAAGAATGACCGGAGCCGGATTCGGAGGATGCACTGTGAGCCTGGTTAAAGAAGAAGCGGTAAATGAATTGATTGAAAAGGTTGGAAAAGGATACCATGCAGTAACCGGTCTGAAGGCTGATTTTTATGTAGCGGAAGTCGGAGACGGTGCAAGGAGAATTCTCTGAAGGCCTTCTTTCAGGGTATTACAAAGCGTGCTGCATAACGAATTTTATTTTCCGTAATCATCAGAACATATACACCGGGTGTCCACTGACTGACATCCAGTTCCAGATGGGATTCGCTGCTGTCAAATTTCCGGACTATCTGACCCGACAGATTGATTACACTAATTGTACGCCTGGCGTCTTTCAAATAAAAATCCAATGTTACCTTGCCGGCGGCCGGATTTGGGTATAAAAGCAGATACTTGCCCGAAGTATCCATTGGAACTACGGTAATTCTGGCCAGCACATCAGATTCTGTATCGGCAGCGATGCCGGTTATACGATGGGGAAAATTCATTGCCAGACTCTGTTCTGCCTGATCGATCCTTATCATGATGGTTGAATCACCCCCGGGATAGTAGATTGTGAGAGGAAGCGAAAAGCGAAAGACAGGAGTCTTTGGTGATGATCCCTGCTGTTGCAAATTCAGCAGTAAATGGTTGCCGATTTGCTGCCATTCAACCTGAACAACCGGATAACCAAATCCATAATACCACTGATCAAAGAATCCCTGCCAGTCCCTGCCGGTTACCTGCTGAAAGGCATTCATGAAATCGCTTACCGAAGCAACGGAATATTTATTCTGCTGCAAATAATACCTCAATGCTTCAAAGAAAAGTGAATCATTGCCTGTCTCTTTCCGGAGCATATGCAAAACGGCTGCCCCTTTTTTGTAACTGAGATTGTAATTAAAGATGCGGTATACATTGGTCGCTTCTTCCGGCGGGACGTACAGGCTACCTTCGGGCATGGCAAAGGCAAAAGAATGTGCCTGGCTCATCCATGCGTTAGCTGATTCTTTTCCTTCAAAATGATCCAGGGCGAGGTATTCACCGTAGGAAGCAAAGCCCTCGTTGAGCCAGATATCGGACCAGGAAGCACAGGTCACCATATCGCCAAACCACATATGGAAAAGCTCATGGGAAACAAGAAGAAATCCGAAATTGCTGAGGGTGGTCATAGTCTGATGTTCCATACCTCCACCCATCGGGGCCAGGCAGTGTCCGTATTTTTCTTCCGGGAAAGGAAAGCCCTTCATCAGAGCAGAAAAATATTCGATAAAATCTTTTGTTCTGTCGATCTCTGTTTTGAAATTTTCAAGAATGGAAGGAACATTATAAATGAAATTCACAACCGGCAGTGAATCAGCCATCCCATAGGGCCGGGCAAATATTGTGTAATTCTGATAGTTTGCCACCGCTATGGAAATCAGATAATAAGCAATCGGGTAACGGGATTTCCAGTGAAAGCGCAGTCTTTTATCGGGCAGGGTATCGACACCGGCAAGGGTACCGTTGGAACCGGCCATGCACCAGGGAGGAACGGTTACCACGACATCTGACGAATCAATTTTGTCAGAAAGAACCTGCTTTGCAGGAAACCAGTCACTTGCAGCAAAAGGTTCCGATAGCGTCCAGGTAACAGGAACATTCCATTGCGTATCTTTCCTGTTGGTTATGCCGGAGAAAAAACCGCTTCCTCCAGCATTTCCGGAATAATGAATTTCAGATTCAGCCAGGGTATTGGCAGGAAAAGGGCCGGAAACGAACAGAAGGTTGTTCTGATGAGACCAGGCAACCGGAACATGATCTACCAGAACAGAATCGACATGGTATTTTTCCGAAAGCTCAAAGCAGATCCTCTGAACATCCTGGCTGACAATAAAACGGCAGATTGCCTTGCCTTTGATGAAGGCTGAAGTATCGGAAGCTTCCAGTTCAAGGCGAAGGTATTTGACATCATAACCGGAAGAGTCGGATGCCGGCTCGGCATGAGCTCTGAATGTAAACAGGAAAGGAGCAAGAATGCATACAAGAAGCCGTACGTCCATATCCTATGGGTTTCTGGTTGTTCCTGCCGGCAACGGCAAGGCATCCTTAACGCATCTGAATCCGACGGTGGCTGAACGGTCAAAACCCGGAGCCACCCTGATGAGGATCTGTCGCTTGTTCACCGGCTGCGGACCACCCTTAATATACCATTCGCTTGCATCGGGCCGGAAATAAGAACCGCCCCTGATGACAGAAAAAAGATAGGATCCGTTATCATATTCATCCTCTGTCATCTGCCATACATTGCCCACCAGATCCTCGACCTTGAAAGGAGATTTACCTTTCGGGAAAGCGTCAACCGGTGTAGTTACGCCAAAGGCGCTGTTGCATTTGGTGGCGTGAAATTCATTCCCCCATGGCCAGGCTCTTCCGTCGGTTCCCTGGGCAGCATACTGCCATTCATGTTCGGTCGGCAGACGTTTTCCTGCCCATCTGGCATAGGCCCTGGCATCCTCCATACTAACCCATACAACAGGATGATTTTCCATCCCTCTTGGATACATTCCGTTTGTCCAGTGCCGGAGGTAGCCGGTTGTGTCGGCAGGACGGTAGCCTGTTTCCTGAATGAACTGGTAAAACTGCTTATTGGTTACAGGGTACCGATCCATGAAAAAGCGGTTCATATCGATCCATACGCTATCAGGTTCCGGCGGATACGGAATGAATGACTCGTCATGCCATGCTGTATAAAGAAATTTTCCGGCAGGTATCTCAACCATGTCGTTCGGACAGGCAGAAACAGGCTCAGTTGGTGAAAGCCGGTTAATTTTCCGAATCCATCCCTGAGGAAATTCATACACCATTTCATCAATAAGTTCCTTGTTGTTGAAAAGCTGGAAAATTAACCTTCCCTGGTAATGCCCGTACTTTTCACAGAAATTGATGTGTAACTGGCCGGCAGGGTATTCATCCGGAGTATTCTGATAGGAAGGCTCATTTTTCCAGATCAGAAGCCGGTTACCCCGGTCTGCCCTAATGTAAAGAGAATCTCCCGTCCATTCTATTTTTATGGTACGCGGAAAAGAGGCCACACATTCAATACTTCCTTCGAGGCGGGTATGAAGATTTTCTTTGGGGAAAGGAAGAACCGGCACCGGCAGGTAAAACTGATCGCCAATACGGACAGGTGTCAGTTCCGTATGACTCCACAGGCTGACAAAGTGAGTGCCTTCGGTATTCCTTACCGGAAAAAGTGCGCCAGCGTGTCCTCCGGGGATCAATGAAAAGATGGTGAACAAGGTTTTATCCTCGTTTTCCCAGCGGTTAATGTAAATGCTGTCTCTCAGGGATGCGATAAGGGGAGTGAAGTTTCCCTGCTGAAAGACCTGGCTGTTTTCGCGCAGTATGCGGGTAGTTTTTCCCAGAAAAAGAAACTCCTCCCCTATCCATTGCGGACGTCCGGGGGCCATGGTGTTGATTTCGGTTCCGTATCCGTTAAAGAAAGAAATGGCTATTTCGCGACGGATGTGTCCTTCGCTGAGCTGGCATACCCGAAAGATCGCAAAGTCAGGTCTGATGAGCTTGTTCAGGTTCAGTGGCGGCTGATAATAGATGGCATCGTGCACTCTTCCCGCAAGAATTCCCTGCATATCCCTTGGCACAGCCATTCCTTCGCTGTACATAATAACGCCGTCACGCACACTGTCGGCGGCAGCCTGCAGTTCATGGCTTGAACTTCCCCTGGTGTCCAGCACCACCCCGTCGGCTCCAATTGATTTAATCAGGTACGACATTCCCGCGAGCTGATCACCATCGCGGGTGCTTTTATCCCAGGGATTATATGAAATAAAAAAACGGGTGCCATTTTGCCTTGCATAATTTGCCAGTTCCTGCAATTTAGGCAACCCGAACGGCAAATCAGCATAAAGATCCCACTGATTTCTCTGGTCCAGTCCGAGCCGCGGCCAGGTAGGCCAGAGAGCATAAATATCATACCCTCCGAAATACTTCTTGCCTTCTTCGAGAAATCCATAAAACGTATACTTTCTGGTCCGGGAATCATAAAAACGCTGGTCCCAGGCAAACTGAACCGTAGCAACATAGGCTGAACGAACCCACTGAAGATCTGCCCGTTTATAAAGAGCCTCATCAAACTGCGCCACATCAAAAAGATAGCGGTCATGAAATGCTTTTTTAAGGCCATTTTGCCATTCTCCTTCAAAAGGCTCAATAAACAGGGTGTATTCGACGGAAGAACCCGGCGCCAGGATAGTGGAATACCGGCGCAGGACAGCTTCCTCTCCGGAAGTTCTTCGGGCAAGACCATAGGCAGAGGTTTTTCCGTTCAGATCAATGGAGGAATATCCTAATTCCCAGACATTGTCAGGAAGGGTAACATCGACCGGTCCGCATCCCGGACGGAATATTTTGGCCCGGGCCAGAGCCGGAGGTCCGGATGCTGTAAGATACAGCCTGTCAGAAGCCGTTCCGAAAGGTACTACATTGGAAATCTGAACTGTGTCTGATGAAATATTTTCTATGATCAGAACAGTTTTGTATACCAACCCTCCGGAAGAATCAGATTTCAGGGTAAATTTCAGACTGTGGTTGTATTCTATGCCCAGATCAGGAGGCAGATTGCTTTTTACCACTGAAGGATCGATGTTTTTGCCATTGAGCAGGCAGGTAAATAACGGCAGGGGCGTTTTTAACGTATACCGCACGTTGTCAGAGGTTCTGAATTCAGTTATCCGGAAAGGAAAAACATTATCAAAAACCGGAGTGAGGGCGGGTTGCGCCGGCAATAAAGCATATTTCAGCCAAACCAACACCAGAAAAAGCAAAATTCTTCTGTGCATAGATTCTGTTATTGCACCTGATAAAAACGATAAATTGTTGTCTGCTTATAGGTATCTCCGGGCTGAAGCACCACAGAAGGAAATTCCGGATGATTGGGAGAATCGGGATAATGCTGGGCCTCAAGGCAAAGTCCCCAGAACTGATTGTACCGGACATTCTTTTTTCCGACCTGTGATCCGTCAAAGTGATTGGCTGTATATAGCTGAACAGCAGGTTCGGTAGTTTTCATTTCAAGAGCAAGGCCGGTTTCGGGATTTATCACTACCGCCGAAGGCTTTGACAAGCCAGGTTCATCCAAAATGAAATTGTTGTCATATCCTTTGAAAGGAAAATCCTCCCGCTTCACCTTTACCGGTTTTCTAAAGTCAAATTCCGTACCGGTCACGGGCAGAATTCTGCCTGTTGGTATTAGCTCGCTATCGGTTTCGGTAATGGACGAGGCGTTTATCCATAAAAGATGGTTGACAACATTTTCTTTAGCTCCGGTAAGGTTAAAATAAGAATGGTTTGTTAAATTAACCACCGTCATCCTGTCGGTTTCTGCCTTATAATCGAACACAATCTCATTTCGTTCCGTAACACTCACACGCACAGCCACCTTCAGGTTTCCGGGAAAGCCTTCTTCTCCATCCGGACTAAGGTATGTAAAGACGACGGCCTCCTGACCCGGTTCAGGATGTGCTTCCCATATTTTTCTGTTAAATCCTTTATAACCACCGTGCAGGCAATGCTTTCCGCTGTTGGGAGTAACTTTGTACTCATGATTTCCCAGCCTGAAAGAGGCATTACTGATCCGATTGGCATACCGGCCGCAAATTACTCCAATGTATGAAGCATCCTGAGCATAGGATTCAGGTGTATCAAATCCAAGCACAACATCGGTCAGGTTTCCCTTCTGATCCGGCACCATAACCTTATGAAGGGCTATTCCAAGATTAAGAATCTCAATGAAAAACCCATCCCTGCCATGCATACGAAACAGGATAACCTGTTGTCCGTCATACGATCCAAACGACATGCTTTCCATGATAGAATCAGTTTTTTTCCGAGTCAAAGCTATTAAAATGATATATTTAAAAAAACTAAACGGACTGAAATTTTATTTCATACCTTAGCAGAAATTTAATTCCTGCCTATGAAACACCCATGTATTGCAAACACAAACATCTATGAACAAAATTCAAATCATGGGTGTTCCCCGCTTTGGCGGGGCAGGCTATCCTACCTTTAAAAATCAATTTTGTCCAGATGAAAAAAACGATAAATTTCCTCACTGTTCTGTTATTTACAATTCTTCTCCTGGCAGGGGGTTGTAAAGGCCGGACACCTGCCACAGGAGCTTCTGAAAACAGAGATTCCGTGGTTTCAAAAGATGTACTCATAAAGGAAGTATTTGAATATCCTTTACCTACGGCATTTGAGGTAACGAACATGCTCGTAAATGCCAAGGCACCCTGTATCATTGATTTATGCAATCCGGTTTCCAATGCTGAGAAATATATCAGTCAAACCCGGAAAGCAATCAATCTTGGAGTTTACGGGGCTGATCTGTGTTATACGGTCGCCTACAATCAGAACCAGGAGACCATGAACTACATGAATGTGACACGAAAGCTGGCTGATGAACTGAACATTGGCACAACCTTCAATGCTTCCGTTGCAGAACAGATTGAAGCCAATCTTCAGAACAAGGATACATTGATCCGGATCATTTCCGATGCGTTTTATAAAACGTACAACAGCCTGATGCAAAACAAACAAGACAAGCTAAGCGCGTTTGTAATGGCCGGTTCCTGGGTAGAAGCCTTTTACATTACTTCCCAGATTTATCTTACAGCCCGCGACAAAGATGCAATAGCCTCCATTCTTATAGCCCATGGGAATTCTCTGAATAAGCTGCTGGAAATAATGCAGCCACTTTCAGAGGAAGGTGATGCAGCCTCGTTGTACAATGATCTTCTGTCAGTAAAAAAAGAATACGCAAAGCTGGAAAAGGAAAAGAAAGCCAAGCCGGATTACTCAGGTCTGGTGCGCCTTGCAGAAAAAATCAGAACGCAGATAACCGTATAATACGGTGATTGCATTTGCTGCTCCGCCTGCTTCAGATGGTAAGATCATACAGCGTTATTATTAATGTTCAGAAGATCTGTTCCACAGTGTTTAAGAGATGCGTGAGCCTGTTCTTGTAGCTTTGATGCATTTGTTCGCTCTGGCTGAAAGTTTGCATTTAAAGGCGTTTTCAGCCAAAGGAAGAGCTATTGCTGCATCGTTTGTAAAAAACATTGCCCGTTCGGGAGAATTTATTAAGCTTTACGACGACTATCTTGATTTTTACAAACGTGAGCTGAAAGAAAACGAATCGCCCGGCATCCGCGAACTTATGGTCAAACGCCTGGGGAAAAAGCTATGCAGGGAACTGATTCTGCAGGAAAGGCTGGTTGTTCTTATCCGTCTTACTGAATCATTTTTGCAGCACGAAAAGCTTTCAAAAACCGAACTTGCTTTTCTTGAGAGTATTGCAACTGAATTTCACATCAGCGTTGAAGACAGAAACGCATTATTTGATTTTGCGCAAGGTTTAACCGCTGAATGGAAAGACACATCCTCCCTGCTGGTGATTGAAAAACCGGGAGCAGAATCATCCGATGAACTGGAAGGTGCATGGATTGAGCAGAACAAACCCCTCACCGGCACTACAGAACGGGTTATTGCCAGGGCAGGGCTAAATGGGAAAATTGAGATCCTTCATCTTTCAGATGCCAGAGCAATTCTGTTTAAATATATCGGAACCTCTGAATTGTTCATCAACCAGCAAAAAGTAGAATCCGGTTTGTTGTATCTGTTGACGGATGGTTCCATCATCAGAGGGAACAATATTTCTCCGGTTTATTTCAGTGAAATCATCAGCCGGTTTTATCAGACCGACAAACCAAAAATTGTTTTGCAAGGGAAGAATGTTTCCTATTCGTTCGGGCCAAACGGGAAAGGCATTGCTCCCTTTTCATTCTATGAAGAATCAGGGCATCTGGTAGGAATTATTGGCGGAAGCGGCGTTGGTAAATCCACTCTGTTGCGTCTCCTCAGCGGGCAATTGCCATTGAAAAGCGGTACCATCACCATAAACGGGTATGACCTCCACCGTGACAAATTCAGGTTACAGGGAATGATAGGCTATGTTCCGCAGGATGACCTTTTGTTTGAGGAACTGACCGTATATCAGAATCTGTTCTACAATGCCTGCCTTTGTTTTGGAAGCATGAGCAAGGGGGAAATAACTGCGATTACCCGCAAAATGCTCCGCGAACTGGATCTTGAAGAAATTAAAGACCTGAAAGTTGGTTCTCCGCTGAACAACATTATAAGCGGAGGTCAGCGGAAACGGTTGAACATAGGACTGGAACTGATGCGAGAACCTTCCATTCTGCTGGTGGATGAACCTACTTCAGGTTTATCATCAACTGATGCGGAAAAGGTGATGCTCCTGCTTCGGGAACTAGCCAACAAGGGAAAACTTGTCATTGTCAATATACACCAGCCATCGTCAAATATTTTCAGGCTATTTGACAACATCTGGGTACTTGATCAGGGTGGATTTCCTGTATACTCCGGGAATCCGATCGAAGCGGTGCATTACTTTAAAAGCATAGCTTTTCATGCCAATGCGCTTGAAAACGAGTGCCCGGTCTGCGGAAATATTGACACAGACCAGATCCTGCGGATTCTTGAAGCCCGGGAAATTGATGAACAGGGAAGACTTCTGGGTAAGCGGCGAAGACAACCTGAAGAATGGTACCGGTTGTACAAGGAAAATATTCCGCAGAACCATGATCTGAAAGCAGAAAAATCCCTTCTGCCCCGCCATGCATCAGGTATTCCTGATGAGACCCGGCAACTTGTTGTATTCAGCAAACGAAATTTTCTCAGTAAGATCGGAAATATTCAGTATCTGATTGTTGCCTTTCTTGAAGCACCTCTGCTGGCATTGATACTGGCCTGGTTTACACGTTACGAAACCGATGCCGGTTATTTTTTCAGTGAAAACAAGAATGTTCCGCAATATTTATTTATGGCCGTGGTTGTTGCGCTGTTCATAGGTCTCACCATCAGTGCCGAAGAAATAATCAAGGATCGCAGGATTCTCCTCAGAGAGAGCTATCTGAATCTAAGCTGGTTCAGTTATATCAATTCCAAGGTTTTTTACCTTTTTGGACTGTCAGCCATTCAGACTATGCTGTTTGTCCTGGTCGGAAATATTGTGCTTGGTAATCCTGAAATGATTCCGGCTTACTGGATTGTGTTGTTCTCAACCGCCTGTTTTGCCAACCTTCTGGGCCTAAACCTCTCATCGGGACTTAAATCGGTAATAGCCGTCTATATCTCCATACCCTTACTCCTGGTACCTCAGCTTTTGTTCAGCGGGGTTATCGTATCATTCGATGACCTGCATAAAAGCCTGACGCGCAGAACTGTTGTCCCCGTTATAGGTGAAATCATGGCTTCTCGATGGGCCTATGAAGCACTTGCCGTCGAACAGTTCAGCCACAATTCGTTTCAGAAGCACTTTTTCAAAGCAGAACAAGAAATAAGTGATGCCGGATTCAAAGTCAATTTTCTCATTCCCCGCCTGGAAAATGTAGCTCAGGCAACGATAAGAAAACTCAATGATTCTGCGGCATTCCATGAACGGCAAAACAACCTGAAGCTTCTGTACAATGAAATAAAAAAATTCCCTGAAAATAACGGGCTTTATCCTTTCGAATATATTGACAGCCTCAAAATACAGTCTTTTAACGAAACCATCGGAGAGGAATTACTTGACTACCTGACGTATGTGCGGTTGCAGTTTCTGGGAAGACTGGAAGAAGGCAACCGGCAGAAGGACTCCATTTACAATTCCTTACTTACCCGGTTGGGAGAAGATGGTGTTTATCGCCTGAAATCCAGGTCGCATAACAGCAGGCTTGCCGACATTGTGCAGAATAAAAATGAACTTGTCAAATTTATTGAAGTTAATAACCATATAATTCCCAAAAAGGACCCGATTTACGTATTGCCTGAATCGGATTACGGAAGGGCCCATTTTTATGCGGCATACAAAAGGCTGAACGGACAGTATATTGACACCCTGTGGTTCAATCTTGTGGTATTATGGCTGATGACCTTTATTCTTTACGCAATCCTTCTCACAAATGGCCTGGCCGGGACTCTTGATTATTTCAGCAGGGAAATAAAGAATATAAGCCGAATCCGCCGATAAATTCTATCAAACCGGTTTGCCAGAAAGTTTGTATTTTTTATTTTTACCAAAACCAAACAACTTGATGCAAGTATGAAAAAGAAAGAATTTGAAAAAAAGGTATCCCAGCTCTTTTCTGAGTACAACAAATTGATTAACAGGACAAACAAACCCCTTAAACAGGGTAACGGAATTTTTACCCGGTACAAACACCCCATACTCACGGCCGATCATACGCCGGTTTTCTGGAGGTATGATCTCAATCAGAAAACGAATCCCCATCTGATGACCCGTCTCGGTATCAATTCGGTTTTTAATTCCGGGGCAATACTGTTTAAGGGGAAATATACTCTGGTGGCAAGAGTTGAAGGATGGGACCGAAAATCATTTTTTGCTGTTGCCCAAAGTCCCAACGGAATTGATCATTGGGAATTCTGGGATTATCCTGTCACCCTGCCGGAAACGAAGGAACCCGATACCAACGTATATGACATGCGGCTTACCCAGCATGAAGACGGCTGGATTTACGGGCTTTTCTGTGCGGAAAGAAAGGATCCCAATGCACCTCCGGGAGACACATCTTCGGCAGTTGCCGCATGCGGTATTGCCCGTACCAAAGACCTGGTGACCTGGGAACGACTCCCTGATCTCAGAAGCAATTCGGGTCAGCAAAGGAACTGCGTTCTTCACCCCGAATTCGTCAATGGTAAATATGCCATTTATACACGGCCGCAGGAAGGTTTTATTGAAGTCGGTTCCGGTGGCGGCATCGGATTTGGTCTCACTGACAGCATGGAAAATGCTGTGCTCGAAACGGAAGTCATTATTGAGAATAAAGAATACCATACCATCAAGGAATTGAAAAACGGTTTGGGTCCGGCCCCGATAAAAACAAAGGAAGGCTGGCTTCACCTGGCCCATGGTGTAAGAAATACGGCGGCCGGCCTGCGTTACGTGCTATATATGTTCCTGGCCGACCTGAACGATCCCTCCAAAGTAATCCGGCAACCCGGAGGGTATTTCCTTGCACCGGAAGGAGAAGAAAGAGTGGGTGATGTTTCCAATGTTACTTTCTCCAATGGCTGGATTGTGAACGACAAAGAGGAAGTATTTATTTACTATGGATCTTCCGATACACGCATGCACGTAGCCACATCTACGGTTGAAAAATTGCTTGACTACGTTCTTCACACCCCGGAAGATGGCTTTCGCTCAGCAGTATCGGTAATGCAGCGCAAGGAGCTTATTGAAAAAAATCTGAAAATTCTGGGTAAAAAGAAAAGATTATGAAATTCGGATATTTTGACGATGCGCACCGGGAGTATGTAATTCAAAATCCCAGAACTCCCTACCCCTGGATTAACTACCTCGGAGCCGAGGCATTCTTTTCACTGATTTCCAATACAGGCGGAGGGTATAGCTTCTTCAGGGATGCGCGCCTGCGCCGCATTACAAGGTTCAGATACAATAATATCCCTCTCGACTCAAACGGAAAATACTTTTATATAAAGGAAGGAAATGAATTCTGGAATCCGGGATGGCAACCTTCGCGTACTCCCCTTGATTTTTATGAGTGCCGGCACGGGTTGGGGTATTCCGTCATTACAGGGGAAAAAAATCAGCTAAGGGCTGAATTGCTGGCTTTTGTTCCTCTGAAATTTAACGGAGAAGTGCAACGACTGCGTTTAACAAACAAAAGTTCATCAGAAAAGAAAATTCAGGTTTTCAGTTTCGTTGAATGGTGTTTGTGGAATGCACTTGATGACATGACCAATTTCCAGCGTAATTTTTCCACCGGGGAAGTGGAAGTTGAAGGTTCTGCAATTTACCATAAAACGGAGTATAAGGAGCGGCGGAACCATTTTGCATTTCATTCGGTCAATGTTCCCGTGACAGCGTTCGATACTGACAGGGAAAGTTTTTTAGGCATGTATAACGGCCTCGACAGGCCAGAAACTGTTGCAGCGGGGAAGCTGACCGGCAGCATTGCGCACGGATGGTCGCCGGTAGCGGCATTTCAGATTGACATTTCAATAGAACCAGGTACATCAAAAGATCTTGTTTTTATTCTTGGATATGTTGAAAACCCTGAAGACAGGAAGTGGGAAACTAAGGGTATCATCAACAAGGAACAGGCCCGGCTTATGATAAACCGCTTTGCAGATACCCGCTCGGTTGATGAGGCAATGAAAGAACTGAAGGATTACTGGACGGGACTGTTTTCTGTTTTTCAGGTCAGATCGCACGATGAACGGATTGACAGAATGGTCAACATCTGGAACCAGTATCAGTGCATGGTCACTTTCAACATGTCACGCAGTGCCTCCTATTTTGAATCAGGGATTGGCAGGGGACTGGGATTCAGGGATTCCAACCAGGACCTTATAGGTTTTGTGCATCAGGATCCTGAAAGGGCGCGTGAGCGCATCATTGATATCGCTTCCACCCAGTTTGAAGACGGAGGAGCCTACCATCAATATCAACCGCTGACCAAGCGGGGGAACAATGAAATAGGAGGTAATTTCAATGATGATCCCCTCTGGCTCATTCTTTCGACCACTGCCTATATTAAAGAAACGGGCGATTTCGGCATCCTTGATGTTTCAGTGCCTTTTGATAATCACCCTGATAAGGCCGCTCCTTTAATGGAGCACCTCAAGCGGTCATTCGATCACGTCGTCAATAATCTGGGTCCGCACGGCCTGCCCCTGATAGGAAGAGCTGACTGGAACGACTGTTTGAACCTCAACTGTTTTTCAACCAACCCTGACGAATCGTTTCAGACAACAGAAAACAAAAAAGGAGGAGTTGCCGAATCGGTATTTATAGGAGGAATGTTTGTATTGTACGGAAATGAATATGCACGGTTATGTGAGATAAGGGGAATGGAAGAAGAAGCCCGTCGCGCACGGGCACATGTGCATGCCATGGAGAAAGCTGTGATGGATCACGGATGGGACGGTGAATGGTTCCTCAGGGCATATGATTACTTCGGAAACAAGGTTGGGTCAAAAGAAAATGAAGAGGGGAAAATATTCATCGAACCCCAGGGCTTTTGTATCATGGCCGGAATAGGGCTTGCTGACGGAAAAGCAGAAACGGCACTTGCCTCGGTAAAAAAATACCTTGACTGTCCTTACGGGATAGTTCTTAATCACCCAGCCTTTACCTATTACCATCTGAATCTGGGAGAAATCAGCACTTATCCGGCCGGATACAAGGAAAATGCCGGCATTTTCTGCCACAATAACCCCTGGATCATGATTGCGGAAACGATGGTTGGCAACGGAAAACAGGCATTTGAATATTACACCAAAATTGCTCCTTCCTTTCTTGAGGATATAAGTGATCTGCACAAAACAGAACCATACGTTTATTCCCAGATGATAGCCGGCAAAGACGCATGGAAACCGGGAGAGGCAAAAAATTCGTGGCTAACAGGCACAGCGGCATGGAATTTCTATGCCATTACACAGTATATACTGGGAATACGTCCTGATTATTTCGGACTGATAGTAGATCCCTGTATTCCTTCTGAATGGAAAGAGTTTCATGTACAAAGAATTTTCAGGGGAGTAAAATACCATATCCATATCAAGAACCCCGCCGGTGTTATGAAAGGAATCCGGTCGGTTACCCTGAACGGAAAGCCTGTGGAGGGAAACATGCTGCCCCTTCTCAAATCCGGAGAAGAAGCATCTGTTGAAGTCATTATGGGATAGTGAGACTATGCCATTTCAACAGTCACCTTGTTAAAGGGTGAGGCCTGTTCGAAGGGAATCAGATTTTGACAGCAACGGGAATTATCTGCATGCAATGCCCAGTTCGGGGAAACCTGCACCGGGCGATATCATGTTTGCTGACCTCAACCGGGATGGCATAATAAATGACCTGGACCGCACTATCATCGGGAAAGCTATTCCGGATGGGATGGCAAGCCTGATTTTTAACGGCACAATACGTCAATTTGATCTGTACTTCCTGCTCAACGGAATATGGAATTTCGATATTTTCAATCTGCAGCGCTCCAGACTCATGTCGTTTGACAGCCAGGACATGAATCATAACAAACTGGCAGAATATGCAAAGAACTATTATCGTCAGGGATATCCAAGCTCAGAGTACCTTCGTGCTGATCTGAATAACAGCAATCTGAATGACAGGATTTCAACCTGGTGGATTGAAAACGGTTCTTATCTGCGGTTCAAAGAAATTCAGCTCGGCTATACACTTAAAACGACTGCACCGGAACAGAATCCGACAGTCAGGCTATATGCCTCCGCTTCAAACCTTTTCACAATTACCAGATACAAAGGAAGAGATCCGGAAGGGGCGCTTTCCTCCTCCCCTTTAAATTCAGGAATCGATAACGGCATTTATCCTGTCCCCAGATTTTTCGGCATAGGCGTTCAGGTCAGGTTTTAAGAAAGATCATGTCAGTAATTCTGATAAATAAGATAAAAAAGAAAAAAAACGAGCAGAGACATCGCATGAAATAAAATTCTATATTTAAAAGCAATTAAAAATTATCAAAACAATTTTATATGAATACAAGGTATTTTTTCTTTGTTTTCCTGGCGGTACTTCTGTTTTCCTGCCAGAATAAGGAAGATATTGTTATCAACACCGACGTAAAATGGAAGTTTAAAACCGGGGATAGTAATCTCTATGCAAAGCCTGAATACGATGATTCTTCCTGGGACAGTATCTCCCCTGACATGGTTTGGGAATTGCAAGGCTACAGCGCCTATAACGGAATCGGATGGTACCGGTTGCATTTCTTTTTACCGGAAAAAATGAAGAAAAATGCATGGATGAAGGATAGTATCCAGATTGTCGTAGGGCAGGTAGATGACTGGGATGAAACCTATCTGAACGGAGAAATACTTGGTCAGAACGGATTAACTATCCTGCCCGACAAAAGCAATTTGCCGGCTAAGCTGACAGGGAGCACAGATGCATACCGGCTTCTGCGGAAATATGTCCTTTCTGTTACCGATCCTCGTTTACGGTGGAATCAGGAAAATGTACTGGCCGTTCGGGCAATTGATTTTGGAGGAGGCGGCGGAATATATGGCAAGGCACATGGCATAAGCATGATTGATCTGAAAGATTATTTGCAATTTGATGCCGGAAAGTTTCAGGTTACACTCAAAGGGAACAATCAATTTCAGATTAAAACGGCTCTGGTTAATACCCATGGTTCATACCAGTTTAAAGGCATACTGAAATGCCGGATAGTATCAGCCGATAACCAGCAGACTGTATTTGACACAACAGTACGTCTTTCGGTTCTTCCGCAGAATGAACAGGAGAAAGAGTTTCTTTTTACAGCCGATCAAACGAAAAGACACACATATTTTATTTCTTTCCGTGATCAGAAATCGGGGAAGACATTTTCGGCATCGGCCGAGATGCCCTATATTCTTACACCTCCTGCACCGGAAGAACCTCGTATCAACGGAGCCGGCATCATCGGAGTCCGACCGGGAAATGAGTTTCTGTTTTACATTCCTGTAACCGGAAGCAGGCCGTTGACCTACAAAGCGAAAGGGTTACCCCAGGGGTTGTCTCTGGATTCATTGAAAGGAATCATTACAGGCCGGACAAACACAAAAGGTGAATACCGCGTTCTGGTGGAGGTTTCCAACAGCAAAGGCACGGCCAAAAAAGAAATACGGATTGTGGTTGGTGACAAGATTGCCCTCACACCTCCGATGGGCTGGAACAGTTGGAATTGCTGGGGTTTAAGTGTTGACGACAGGAAAGTACGCGATGCAGCCGATCAGTTTGTCAATTCCGGATTAATTGATCATGGATGGACATACATCAATATTGATGATGGATGGGAAGCACCCGAAAGGGCCAAAAATGGAGAAATTTTGCCTAATGAAAAGTTCCCTGACATGAAAGGATTGACCGATTATGTTCATTCAAAAGGACTCAGGTTCGGTATTTACAGTTCACCCGGGCCACTGACCTGCGGCGGCTATCTGGGTTCTTACCAGCACGAAATGCAGGATGCGAAAAGTTATGCCAGATGGGGAATAGACTATTTGAAATACGACTGGTGCTCGTATGGAAGAATAGCCAGGGACAACAGCCTGGAAGAACTGAAAAAGCCTTATCTGCTTATGCGAAAATGCCTTGACAGGGCCGGAAGGGATATTGTGTTCAGTCTATGCCAGTATGGTATGGGAGAAGTCTGGAAATGGGGGCACGAAGTAGGAGGAGATTGCTGGAGAACCACAGGAGATATTGAGGATACATGGGAAAGCATGAGCAACATAGGATTTTCGCAGGATGTATGCGCTCCGTATACACGTCCCGGTTACTGGAACGATCCCGACATGCTGGTTGTTGGTTGGGTAGGTTGGGGACCCAGCCTTCACCCAACCCACCTGACACCCAGCGAGCAATACACCCATATCAGCCTGTGGTGCCTGCTATCAGCTCCCCTGCTGATTGGATGTGATCTGACAAAGCTGGATGATTTCACCCTGAATCTCCTGACCAATGATGAAATACTTGCTGTTAATCAGGATCCGGCAGCAAACCCGGCTAAACGCATTGTAAAAAATGAAAACGGACAAATCTGGGTAAAACTTCTTGAAGACGGGTCATATGCCGTTGGATTGTTCAATACTTCCGAAAAAGATCAGATCATGACTCTGTCATTCCGTGATCTGAATCTCTCAGGAAAACACAGGATACGTGATCTCTGGCGGCAAAAAGATTCCGGCAACTTTACCGATGAATTTGAATGCAAAGTTCCGGCTCACGGAGCTGAGATGATCCGAATTTTTCCCTGAGCAACTATTTAACCAACTAACCAAACTGAATCAGAATTATGAAAAACCATTCATTGAGCAAAGGAGGGCTGATAGCAGTATTTTTGCTCAGAACTGCTATTGGCTGGCACTTTTTATATGAAGGGTTAACAAAACTTTTCATGCCCGGATGGACATCTGCCGATTATCTGCAGATTGCCAACGGGATATTTCCCGGTTTTTTTCATTCCATAGCCGAAAATCCCGTTGCTCTGCAGATTGCCGATCAACTCAATATTTGGGGGCTCATTCTTACAGGCACCGGCCTTTTCATTGGCATGTTCGACCGCTGGGCATCAATTGCCGGAATGATTCTTCTGGCCTTATACTGGATGGCTAATCCTCCGTTTATTTCGAATGATTTCGGTATGGTGCGAGAAGGGCATTATCTCATTGTTGATAAAAATGTAGTGGAATTTTTTGCTCTTTTGCTCCTGGCTCTTTTCCCGAGCGGGAAATATCTGGGACTGGAACATTTTGTAAAAAAGAGAAAAGAAAGGCCGGAATCGGCCGGAGCATTTCCTTTGGCTGCTGAAGAGAAAATGCCCGATGTAAGCCGCAGAAGCCTTTTAAAAGGACTTTCATTTGCACCGTTTGCTGCAGCCTTCGCCTGGGCATTCGTGCGCAAGTTGCAATGGCAAAGCTATGAAGAGAAGAATCTTGTCGATGCTGTTACCGGAGCCAGTGCCAAAACTTTTAACGCAGGTACACTCAAGGATCTTAAAGGTACCATTCCTCCGGCAAAGATTGGAAACATCACCTTCAGCAGACTTATTCTGGGAGGCAATCTGCTTTCGGGCTGGGCTCATTCGCGCGATCTGATTTATGTTTCTCAGCTTGTAAAAGCATATCATCATAAAGATAAAATATTTGCCACCTTGCTACTGGCAGAAAAATGCGGCATCAACACCCTGCTGACAAATCCAATTCTTTGCTCGCTCATAGATGAATACTGGAGAAAAGGTATTGGCAAAATTCAGTTTATTACTGACTGTGCCGGATTAAATTATGATGCCAAGGGACAGCCATCAGCCATGCCAATAAATGAATACATTGATAAGGTTAAAAGAGCAATTGACACTGGAGCAGTGGCAGGATATGTTCAGGGTGAAACGGCAGATTACTATATTCAGCAGAAACAACCTGAAGTAATTGGCCGCATTCTTGATTTGCTAAGGTCAAACGGCCTTCTGGCCGGCATCGGAGCACACCATATTGAAACCATCAAGGCGTGTGTTGATTATGGATTTCAACCCGACTTCTGGATGAAAACATTGCATCATCATAATTATTGGTCAGCAAAAAATCCGGAATGGCACGATAACATGTTCTGTTACAAGCCCGATGAGACGATTGCCTATATGAAAGAACGGCCTGAGCCATTTATAGCATTTAAGGTTATGGCGGCCGGAGCCATCCATCCAAAAGACGGTTTCCGGTATGCCTTTGAAAACGGAGCTGATTTTATATGTGCAGGAATGTATGACTTTCAGATGATTGAAGATGTGAACATAGCTTGTGAAATTTTAGCTTCTGATATAAAAAGAGAACGACCATGGAGAGCATGAATATTCTTCAGCCCGAAAATTACCTCGCCTCGGATCAGCGGTATGAGCGTATGAAATACCGCAGGTGCGGTAAAAGCGGAATTGACCTTCCCGTTCTTTCACTTGGATTGTGGCATAATTTTGGTCATTACGATGATTTCACGACGATCAGAAAACTGCTTCACTTTGCTTTTGATCATGGTATTACGCATTTTGACCTGGCCAATAATTATGGTCCTCCTCCCGGTGCAGCAGAGGAAAACTTTGGTAAGGTTCTTCATTCCGATTTCAAAGGGTACCGCGATGAAATGATTATCAGTACCAAAGCGGGTTATTATATGTGGCCCGGGCCATACGGAAATTACGGTTCCAAGAAGTATCTTGTTGCCAGCCTTGACCAGAGCCTGAAGAGAATGCGTCTTGAGTATGTGGACATTTTTTATCATCATCGCCCTGATCCCAATACGCCTCTTGAAGAAACCATGGCGGCACTTCATCTGATTGTTCAGCAGGGAAAGGCCCTGTATGCTGGTATATCAAATTACCCTGCCGATCTCACAAAGAAAGCAGCATCGATTCTTCGTAAGATGGGTACTCCTTGTTTGATCCATCAACCTAAGTATTCTATGCTTGAACGCTGGGTTGAACAGGGCCTTCTGGATGTGCTGGAAGAAGAAGGAATCGGGTGTATCGCCTTTTCTCCTCTTGCCCAGGGACTTCTGACGTCGCGATACCTCAGCGGCGCTATCCCTCCCGATAGCCGGGCAGCCAAACCCCACGGATTTTTAAAACCCGGACAAATTACCCCCGAAAAAATTCGTCTGATTCAATCCCTCAATACCATCGCATCGGAACGAGGGCAAACCCTGGCACAGATGGCACTTTCATGGATTCTTAAGGACCGGCGTATTACCTCGGTGCTGGTAGGTGCTTCCCGTGTCGAACAATTGCAGGAAAATCTTGCTATATTGCAGGCACCGGATTTCACACAAAATGAACTGGAAAAAATTGAAGATCTGCTAAAAGGAATGCCAGCATGAAGGGAA
>JAAYUG010000116.1 GCA_012517825.1 Bacteroidales bacterium
GAGAGTTTCATTCTTATTTTGACTTATGTCAAAAATTGGTGTTTATAATCAAGGCCCTATAAATTAATACTCCCCTTTACCTTCTCGACTTTTATTTAGTGTTTATTTTCAAATTAGTTTTTGCTATTTTATAATCAAGTCAATAATAACCAGAGGGAAGGCTGTGTTATGGCTATTTTATATTAAAAATTTCTGCCCTACTGCCATCCATTGCACACTGATAATGCAGCACTTCTACGATTCTGGCGTTACTGCCATCGACATTCA
Organism: Bacteroidales bacterium; assembly: GCA_012517825.1. Classification (NCBI taxonomy): domain Bacteria; kingdom Pseudomonadati; phylum Bacteroidota; class Bacteroidia; order Bacteroidales; species Bacteroidales bacterium. The sequence goes on from JAAYUG010000116.1 coordinate 268, forward strand.
TTACCCAAATTGGACGTTTATCACCTGCTTTTTCATCGTATGTTTGTTTCATTTTTTTTACGTCTCGCCAGTAGGCTTCATTTGTAACTCTGAAAGTAATAAACCTACCATCTGGTGAATATGCTGGTGAACTACTAATTTGTTTTATATTTGTTAGCTGCCTCAAGTCAGACCCGTCAGCATTGCATGAGAAAATTTCTGCAATCTCACCTACTTGCATTGAAAATGCTACTCTTTTACCGTCGGGTGACCAAACTGGAGCAATTCCGCCAATTTCAGATTCATTGGGTATGATTTGTACACGATTTTTACCATCAGAGTCCATTATCCACACTCCCCAACCTTTTTGCCCTTTTTGTGTAAAAACAAATTTCTTACCATCTGGCGAAATACAAGCATCTCGACCCTCTGTTACTTCTTCCTGTTGCCTGCCTTCGGGTGTTACTCTATAGATCTTGGAAGTATTCCCTTCATTAAAATAAATCCATTTACCATCAGATGTGAAAGATGCCCAATAAGCAACGGAACCTTCAGGTAAGTTGGTGATCTTTTTAAGATGAGAACCATCTAAATTTGCTATGTAATAATTAAAGGTTTTGCCATCCTCACGATTTGATGTAAAAATTACCTGTTTACCGTTTGGATGCCATGCTGGATAACGCTCTTCTGACATTGGGGCTTTGCTAATATTGAATGCATCACCTGTAACAGGATTTACAGCAAAAATTTCTGTGTCGCCTGTGCGTACAGTTGTTATTAAGAACTTTGTGCGTTCAAGTTGAGCAAATAAATTATAACTTAATAAAATTAGCAGGATAGTAAGTTCTTTCATATTATTTATTTATGAACAGTTGCTTCTGATTTTAAAATTTCCTTTTCAATAATGGGCTATAAATTAATTGTAAGTTTCATGCCCAATTAAGCCTAACGGAAGGAACTATATGCAGTTGGGGATTGGGGGTTGCTTTCCTGTCGAACCCCGATGCCGCTGTTGCAGGCTGAAAACTTTCTTATCCGCACCGAAACCCCAATTGACATATAGTTGTTATTAGTGGTTTATCATCATAAATCCAGATTTTTCATTATAAATGTATTATTATTAATTTTCGATTATCTTTATTACTATTCCTGCTTCAGAAATATCCGTATCGGTGGCAGCTGATAGACCTACAGTTTTGATTAAATTTCCGCAAAAAGTGAGATTATTTCCTTTTTTTTCCACCATTTCGGTAATGTCATAAACAATATCACCTGCTAAATCCTGCGCTAATATTTTGAACTTTGCCGGTAATTTTTGAAAGTTAAGAGTCAGGGACTTGTATCTCCCGAAAGCAGCTATTGGAAACCGGTAATTTTCGACAGATACAGTAACATCGGCAAGAGGAAAATAGAACCCTTTGATGGTATCGTGCCTCATAAGTGTTGCAACTGAGATTGCACCTGAAATATGTTTTGAAGCAATTACATACGGTGCATCTCCCTCGCATTTTACAACCGGTAAGGGCATATTTCTTGAAACCCTTGCCGGAGCACTTTGTTTAATAGTTTGCCCGTATAACCAGGTAGTCCATGATTCTCCCTTTTTCACAGCCCATGTATCCGTTAATCTCACGCTGTCAATAAACATAGGAGTTAAACCGGCGCCAAATGCAGGAGCAATTCGTTGCCAGCGAACAGCTCTAATTACTTCATCAATTCTTTTTCTTAGCTCCAAAGGATCGTAAGCATAACTTTTTTGGGACAGAAATGCAGGGTGTCGCATAATACCCATCATGCAGCCCAAAGTAGCAGCAATATATGGCTCATCTTCGCAATTCAGAATTCCGGAAATTTGATTTTTACCAGCACAAGAATTCAGAATTTGCGCAACTCTGTCAAGGGTTGTAGGAACGGAAAGATAAGCAGTTACATCATAAGTACGTAGGACTTGAGCAAATTCTAATTGATCCACTGCGAATTTTAGTTTTCCTCCATTACACCATCTTATAAACTCACCGGACCCCGTAGCCTCACAATCCCATGGACATTCTACATCGTTAAGTGGTCCGCCACCGATACAATGTTCAACCCACAATTTTGGCGCTTCTTCCTTAGCAATTTTTGTTACTAATTTTCTAAACTCCAGATCGCCAAATCTTGAACCATAATCCATTTTCCAATATTCAATACCCGCCTCATTAGCCCATTTTGCTTTTTCACGAAAGAACGATTCAAGCTCTTTCCACGAAAACATTTTACCGCCTTTCCCTTCTTGCCAGGCATGTGCAGGTATCCATAATCCGGCACCTTTCCAACCGGCAGCTTTCGTAAGTTCATTTAACTTTTTGAGTTTTTCAACCGGCGTACCTGTACAGGATGGGAATTTATCTGTGGCTACATTCTGTGAGCCTAACTTCCAGCGACTATCGTCAAAATTCATATCCGCAGGTATGTCCCATCCCACATCGAACATGAGGTATAAATCTTTCTGAATTTTTTTATAACTTGCGGCCCAACCTTCTTTCCCAAAGACTCTTGCTTCCGTAAGATTTCGGGCAATTACAGTATGACCTCCGATACCAAATGTTGAATTCGCAATGGTTGCACTATCAACCGCATAATTCTGTGCCCCCCAGGTACACCAGTAACTGGGTGTGGCGCCGGGTGTTGAAGGAATCAGGTTCTCGCCTGCAACTATCATTTTTTCTGTTAATTTTAATTTCCTCTCTTCGCTATTTTTGCAGGAAATAAAAAGAGAAATAAAAATAAAATAAAGAGTTAAGTTTTTCATTAAAAATGTTTTTAATTCTACATTATGAGGTTAAAATATATTGAATTGAAAACGAATACATTCTTGTTTTGTAAATAAACGTCAACTCATTTATATATAAACCTCAAAACTAATAAGGGTATGTTTATACACCCAAATTGGAATATATTGAACACTTTTTTTTCTTTTTTCAGCAGTTGAATTGCATACGTCCCTGAAACAAATCTACCAAAAAAAATTACAAATCATCAAAGGTTGATTTTTTTAAAGAGATTTTTCAGTAACATGTGTGTATATCTCAGTAGTTATTCTGCTTTTATGTCCCGGTAATTACTGAAAATACCTGAGGTCAGTGCCCAAAGCTAATGCGTTGTATACGAGTATCGCAACCAGTGCAGAGTTACAGGTTTCTTTATTTCAGCAGTAACTATTGCACTGTGCAAAACCTTCTGAATACCATATTCCGAGTGTTGTTCATGTGCTTTTTGTCCTTTAGCGATTACACCCGTATTTCGCAACAGGAGAACAAACGAAGTAATGCATTAGTGCCGGCATCCGGGCAAACCCCGCTGAAACGCAGTGAAAGCGGTCAGCCCTGGGGCTCATCCCTGCTCATCATTTTCTTAATCCACCATAATTTTTTCAGTAAAATGATTCCATACCTCAACAGCTTTTTTACCTTTGTGTAGTTTGGATGGTTTTGCCTCCTGCATGAAACGAACCGCTGTCCTTTGGCTGTTTTTTCTTCTTTCCGCCCGGATTTTATCGGGTCCTGCCGCCATTCCCGATTCGGTCCGCCTTGCCCTTGATAAAGCCCCGACTGATTCCCTGCGCATCGGAATTCTGCTGAACTACAGCCTCGCAGAAGCATCAGCGCGGCCTTCAGCGGCTGACTACATCGTTCAGATATCCGTTGAGGAACTTCAGAAAAGAAAACTGGAAAAATTCCTCCCTTCCTTTTATCAGTCGCTGGCCGCATACTTTGAAAAAGCAGGAGACTATTTCCGGGCTATTGACCTGCTTGGTCAGGCTGATGAAGCCGCTATGAAACTTAACGACCTGCCGGCCCGGAGCAGTATCCTCAATAAAACCGGCAATATGTACCTGTTTCTGGGCGATTTTACCAAAGCCCTCGAAAACCATTTCAAAAGCCTCACCATCAAGGAAGACCTTAAGGATGAAAAAGGCATTGCCGCTTCGCTCAGCAATATCGGCAATATCTATTTCCGCCTTGATTCGTTTGTTCAGGCCCATAATTATTACATGCGCAGCCTTCAGCTGGAAGAAAAAATCAGAAATGAAAAGGGAATTGCCAGCTGTTACATTAATCTGGGTGCCGTTTTTGATAAACTGGCCCTTTACGATTCTGCTCTGCTTTACCTCAGAAAAAGCATCGAAATCAACAGCCGTTTTGACAACAAAGCCGACATTGCCTCTTCGTATATCAACATTGCCAACATTTATGACAAACTGAACTATCCTTCCGACAGCATAATTCGTTACTTTAAAAAAGCAGAGGATCTTTATTCCGGTATCGGTCTGAAATCAGGCCTTGCCGAGGCCTGGCTTTCTGCCGGCGTATATTACAATGCAACCTTTGAATTCAAAAAAGCCATTGAATACCTGCAAAAAGCACTTGATGCCGGACGTGAACTCCGTTCAGCCGAAATTGTGCGAAGGTCGGCCAAAGAACTGAGTGATGCGTATGCCCACATTCGTGATTTTGAAAAGGCATATACCTACTACAAACTTTACAAACAGGCCGAAGACCGCATCAGCAACGATGAAAACATCAAAAAGCTCACCCAGCTTGAGATGCAGCACACATTTGACCGCAAACAGCGCGAGCAGGAATTCCTCCGGCAGCAGGAACGCCGCAAACAAATGATTCGCACAGGGTTTATCCTGATTGCCCTGTTGTTTGTCACTACCCTGGCGCTTGTCATTTACCGCAGTTACAGAATCAAGCAGAAAGACAACATCCTGCTGGCCCAGCAAAAGGAAGAAATTGCAGCCCAGCGCGACCTGGTGATGCAGCAGCGCGACCAGATCCAGCGGCAGAAGGAAGAAATTACCGCCAGCATTCACTATGCCAGCCGCATCCAGCAGGCTATTCTCCCTCCTGAAGATATCCGGCAGCAGATCCTCCCTGAACATTTCATTCTTTTTAAACCCCGCGATATTGTAAGCGGCGACTTCTACTGGATGACGCGCCGTAACGGCAAAACGGTTATTACTGCGGCCGACTGCACAGGGCACGGCGTGCCGGGCGCTTTTATGAGCATGCTCGGCGTTTCTTTCCTCAATGAAATCGTAAACAAAGAACACATCCTCCACGCCGACCAGATTCTCAACCGCCTCCGCGAACAGGTTATCCGCTCCATGCACCAGACAGGCCGCGAAGGCGAAAGCAAAGACGGCATGGACATCTCCCTGCTGGTTGTTGACGATGCTTCCAGAATGCTCGAATTCGCCGGAGCATACAACCCCTGCTACATCGTACGCAACGGCGATATTACCGAACTGAAAGCCGACCGGATGCCCATCGGCATTTATTCAGAAAAAGGAAATACCCCGTTCTCCTGCCAGACTTTCCAGCTTCAGGCGGGCGACGGTATCTACCTCTCTTCCGACGGCTACGAAGACCAGTTCGGAGGCCCTGAAGGAAAAAAACTGAAAGCCAAATCCTTCAAGGATATCCTCCTGAAAATCCATCCCCTTCCGGCCGGCGAACAGCTGGCTTATCTCGATGCATTCTTCGAAGAATGGAAAAACGGCTACGACCAGGTGGATGATGTGCTGGTAATCGGAATTAAAGTCACCTGAAAATTACCTGCTGGCGTTCTGCCGCATCCATTGTTTCGGCGTAGTCCCCTCAACTTCCCTGAAGGCCCTTATCAGCGTGCTGACCGACCCAAAACCCGAAGACTGGGCCGTTTCTTCCAGATTCATCCTTCCCTCCCTCAGCAGGGTCTTGCTGTGTTCTACCCGGTAGCGGTTCACATACTGACTGAAATTGCATCTATGCAGCTGATTAATCATTCGCGACAAATAAGTTCTGTTCGTATGAAGGGCAAGGCTTACATCCCAGATCTTCAGGTCCGGCTTCAGATAAGGTTTTTCCATCTCCATCCAAACCTTCATTGCCTCACTTAACTTTTCATATCCCTGCGGTTCTGACCCGTTGTCGCTGATGTTCCCGTCGTCCTGTTTTCCTGTAAACACTTCCTTCTGATTGTTTCCGAGTATTCCTAAAATCCATATAATGACCGCAAACAAATACAGCGGGAAAATCAGGTAGCGCTCATCTCCAAAAAGCTTTACCGGATTGATGGAATAGAAAGAAATACTTAGAAAGGCGGCCAGAATAAAAGTGGCATTAAAAATCCGCATCCACCCCAGACTAATTCCTGAAGGATCGGAAAACCATTCAGGAAGCTGTTTTCTGTATCCGGCCAGCACTTTGTAAATCAATACGGCATACAGGACAATCTGAACAAACAGGGCGGCAATATTGAAATACCTGACCCGGAAAAGAAAGCGAAGAGCAAAATTGTCATAGGTAGGATGAAGCCTGTACGTGCTGAGAAAGTAAACCCTTTGTTCGGGTGTAAGAAAAAAATAAAAAACTGTGGCCGATAAAACAAAAAAGACCAATCCCGGAACAAAATGCCGCCATGCGCTCCGTAAACTATAACCAGGCCGCGTAAGCAATAGAACGTAAATATACACCGAAGGATATACTGCCAGAACAGAAAATATATGAAGGCTGTGCAGATAGCTGTATGTATGATAGTTATGCGAAAAATACAGGTAGTTGCCCAGAAAGACCATCGATGCATTCAACATTGCCGCTGACAGCCACATCTTGGCC
>JAAYUG010000117.1 GCA_012517825.1 Bacteroidales bacterium
CTTCCACTTCGTTCCAGCGGGATTTGCCCGGATGCCATCCCACAAAGCCTGCCCACTGCGTATCAGTTCGCTTTCGCTACTGATACGCAATCCGGGCTTAACCGGCCGCTTTCACTCCGTTCCAGCGGGGTTTGCCCGGATGCCTGCGCGCAAAGCCTCCGCACTGCGCATTAGTTCGCTTCTCTCCTAATGCGCAATCCGGGCTTAACCGGCCGCTTCCACTCCGTTCCAGCGGGGTTTGCCCGGATGCCTGCACGCAAGGTCTCCGCACTGCGCATTAGTTCGCTTCTCTCCTAATGCGCAATCCGGGCTTAACAATATTACCGTGTTCTAAACTCAGAAAAAACTGAAAGTTAAGTTACAGAGAGCAATAAAGTTGTAATGCGAAATTTTTTTCTAATTCGGCATACCAGCCACGGATTCAGCAAATACAGGCCTGGATTCAGTCTGAAGGGTGACAGTGGCAGATACAGGATAATGGTCGGATAAATCGTAATGATGTTCGGACCAATTTCTTTTAAGTCTGTGCACATTGCTCACCACATGTATATTATCAGAATTATTATTTCTGAGAAAAATGTAATCAATCAGGGATCGCTTTTTGTATTTCGGACTGACGAGATCATTTGACTCACCATCATAGGAGCATTGCCAACCTGCATAATAATCTCTAACAGCAAGATCATTAATTAACCTTTTGAAATTATGCCCATCGTTCTTATCAACATTGAAATCGCCACACACAATTTGCACAACATCTTCAGTTCTGTATTTATCCAGAAGATCATTACGTATCTGCCGGTACTGTGAAGCTCTCAACTCATCATAATCACCGGCATTTAGATGGGTATTCAGTATTTGAAAACGAAAATTATTGAGGATGCCTTCCATTAAAATTGCACCCTTTCGCGCAAATGCGTCAAAGCCCCTGGATTGCTTAAATTCAATTTCATCAATTTTTCTTAACGGCATTTTGCTTAAAATCCACAAACCACTGTTAAGACGCAAACTGATTCCTCCGCTGTTGGCAGGACCATACTCATAAGGATACGTATCCTGGACCAACGAAAAGATAATCCTTCGGCTTTCTGCCGAAAATGCTTCCTGAAAAAGAATTACATCAAACTCACCTTTGCCCAGGTATTCACCAATAGCCTTTGCTCTATCAGAGTTATTTGTCTGGGTAATTATTGAAGGTAGCATATATATATTCCAGCTGAGAATTTTCAGTTCATTTCCTGCAAAATGATCCCTGCTGGCATAAATATATTTATTCTGAGCTGCTAAAGGAAGAAAAAACAAAACCATAAATACAATATATTTTTTATACATACCTACAATAATTTTGTCGGTACAATTATACTCTTTACTGAACTCATACATTTTAAACCATCTATATGATTATGTAAATTAATTATTACCAGATGAGAAGTATTTTTATGTATTTATTAACTAAATCATTTCATCCGAACAAAAATGATTTTTAAAGGACAGATAGCCTGCCCCGCCAAAGCGGGGGAACACCCATGATTTGCATTTTGTTCTAAGGGGATTGTGTTCGCCATACATGGTTGTTTCATCATAATAAAAATTGCTTTTTAATGGTATAATGGAATCTGCCTGCTGGTGATTTATTAGTGCGGCGTTTTTGTTTGTACAGCATGTGGGGTCCATTTTAAAGAAATTAATCACGCTCATCAGCTTTTCAATTCAACGTTGAAGAAATTTTTCCGGAGGGCCGGCATGGTAAAAATAATTTTCAAGAACATCCCCGATTTTGCATATGTATACAACCATTTGCCATTGATGCAAATATCAGTAATGAAATTCAGGGCTTCCTTCAATGACCCGGGTTAATAAAACTTTTATTGATACAATTGAATTTCAATAAATAATTGTCGATTATTTAATATTTAGATAACAGTTAATAAAAACACAAGCACATACCTTTGTAAAATGAAAAAATTTATTGGATGTGAAAAGCCAAAAATCTCTTCTGATAGGTCAGTTCACTGATGCTTTTATACCAGTTCTTGACGGGGTATCGCTCACCGTTAAGAATTATGCTGAGGAACTTACAAAAAACGGATGCTATGTTTACGTTGTCACTCCCTCATTTCCCGGCTACCAGGATTTTGAGCGTTTTTCTGTTATCCGGTATTTTTCCGTTCCGGTTCCCATAAGAAAACCATACAGAGCCGGGATTCCGGAGCTTGATCCAGGAATTTACAGAAAAATAAGAAATATTCCCTTTTCACTTGTTCATGTGCATAGCCCTTTCTCTGCCGCAAAGCTCGGTTTATATTCAGGCCGGCAATCTGACTGTCCGGTTATTGCTACATTCCATTCCAAATACAAAGATGATTTAACCAGAGCCATACCCAATGATGCAATTGTCAGGCATATCCTCAGTAGAATAGTTCGGTTTTTTGAAACAGCAGATGAGGTATGGGTGCCTCAGGCAGGTGCCGCCGAAACACTGCATCAATATGGTTACAGAGGGAAAACGGTAATTGTTCCTAACGGAACTGACATGGGAAACATACCGGATCTGAATTTATTCAGGCAAAACACCCCATTAAGATTAATCGGCGGGAAGAAAAAGATTTTATTATACGTGGGTCAGTTAATTCTTGAGAAAAACCTGCTTTTTCTCATTGAGTCGCTCCGGCATATTAAATACCCTGATTTTGTTCTATGGATTGTTGGCGAGGGATATGCTAGAGAGGATTTAGAGCTTCTTGTATCAAAATATCATCTTGAACAGAAAGTGTTTTTTAAAGGCCCGGTAAAAGAGCGCAGAGCACTGGAAGAAATCTATGCATCGGCCGATCTTTTCCTTTTTCCATCGTTATATGATAATGCACCTCTGGTTGTTCGGGAGGCAGCTTCTGTTGGAACACCGAGCCTTTTGCTTGTGGGATCAACGGCTGCTGAAATAATAAAAGAAAATGTTAACGGTTTTCTCAGTACATATAATCCTGAATCATATGCAGAGAAAATAGATTTTGTTTTAAGTAACGACCTTCTTCGGCAGCGGGTGGGCTTTCATGCATCACAAACCTTATCAAAGCCATGGAAAAATATAGCTGACGAAGTAAAAGACCGTTATGCTTCTTTAATCCGAAGAAAAGAAGGGTCGTGGCATTATATAAATGAAAGAGATACTTCCTTCAGAAATTTTTCTTCCAGAAGCCGGGCAATCCGCTTAACCACCGTCCGCCTGATTTCCAGCTCCACGGGCAGATTAGGGTCCTGATGTGCTTCGTTGATCCGGGTTCCAATTACAAAATGGATCTCATCACTTTCCCGCAATAATCTTACAATCTGATCGGCCGGTCCCTTTCCCAGAACGATATTGTTGTTATAATCGTGCAGAATGCGCACTACCTTCGACAGTGTCAGGATTCCTTCGGTAATAAGATCCACGCCCTCCATGGAAGAAACCGGCGGAAGTTCCGGATCGGGAAACTCAAAACTGTCCTTAATTTCCCTGCCCAGTTCACGGGCAATGATATCGCTGGTGGTTCCTCCACAGATGATCTTCCGCCCTTCGAATCCATCCACCATTTTGGCCAGCACGGCATCTTTCTCCTTTTCAAACGGAGGGCCGGTAACCAGGAGCAATCGCCTTGGCTCCCTGAAATACACCACTGCACAGCTTGCATCGTCTTTCAGAAGATACTGATCGTTTTTATTGGCCATGGTTACTACCCTGGAGGCAAGCCTCCGTGCTGAAATCACAGGGTTCTGACTGATCTGGTCAATTATGAAACCGGTGAGGCCCTCTTCGCCCCAGCCAAAGGGATACGAAGGAGAACCCATTCCACTCTGGGTGATGCCATCGGTGCAGATAACCATTCGGTCTTCCTTCTGCGGCTCAAAGGTACAGGTGTGAATTTCCTTGCCCCGGTTTTTCTCGCTGTTCATTACAATGCAATTCCAGGGAACCTGAAGCGGTTTATTCCCTCTGAAAATAAGGGTTCGTGGATTATCGTACTGAAGAATGGTTACCCTGCCTCCCGTTTCAATATCAATTACCGTAAATGTGGAATAGCTCATTTTGCGTTCACTGCACACGGGAAGAGTGTTCATGATGATTTCGGCAATCCGCTCTGCCTGCTTGTGCTCCCTGGCAAAATTCAAAGCCATGGTAGCCGTGAGGGTGGCCAGCACATTGGCCTTAACACCATGTCCCATGCCATCGGAAAGGACAACCACCACCCTGCCTTCTTCCTTCACCTTGCGGGAAAGAAAAACATCGCCGCAGATCCGCTGACCGCTCCGGTTCTTCTGCTGACAATTCACCTCAACAAATACCCCCGGCTGCATCATTTTTCTTTCTTCCCTCCTTTATACGATTCGATAATGGAGTTCAGCATCCGTTCAGTTTCCGCCGCACCTTCCCCGAGAATGAACCCGATCTGCTGAACCAGCTCAAGGTTTTTATCAATAACCTCGGTAACCCGGTTGATCACCTCTTCCTTCTGCACTTCGGGCATGGACAGGTCGCGGATAACAGCCCCCACAATCCGGTTAGGCCGGATGGGAAAAACCGATATACTGTAGAGATTGTCCTGATACCGCACGTCACGGTTCATTACTTCCTCATTGCTGGTAAGTACATACGAGAAGATAGTGTACATAGCATGCGGCAGGAGGGTTTTAATATCCGCCCCTACCAGACCGGGAATAACTTCATTGATTTCACGGGCATCATCGCCGATCAGATCAATAAACCCCTGGTTGGAATGAATTACTTTCATGTTATGGTCAACCATAACCAGGGCATTGGGGATTTTCTGCAGCATCGACTGGATCACTGCCGAAGCCTCCCTGGCAGATTCTTTCTCCTGACGGGCAATGCGTTCCGATTCCTTCAGGGCGTCCTGCATCCGGGCAAGCTGTTCATTGGTCTGCCGAAGGGTTCGGATATAATTCTGCTTGTTTTTCATGCTGAACACACTGCACATCTCGGGAGTGGCAAGGCCCTGTGCTATGGCAACGGCAAAATCACGGCAGGAAGCATATCCGCAAGCACTGCAGCCCAGTTCATCCTCCGGCTTTTCCATTTCCAGGGAACGGAGAATGTTGCGGATTGTTTCTTCGTCCGGCTCGGGCAGGCGCTGGTCGTCTTTTCTAAAATCCCTTTCAGCACTTATACTTCCATATTCGGCCATATTGCGCTCCCACCCGGTTATATTGAAGTTGCCAAGCCGCTTATTGGCATACCGTATTACAAGAGAACGACGGAGGTACTTGTCACCGCCCTTCGACATACCGGGCCCCATCAGGCAACCTTCGCAGAAAAAGAGATTAAAATGGCTCTTTATAGCGTTAATATGCCTGTTGAATGCTTCGACAGCCGCGAGCACAGAATCTTTTCCTTCCGCCGTGACAACCGATCCGGAAAGAAGATCTTCACTTACTGAAGCGGCCTGCAGAATTCCGTTACTGATGGGATACAGGGAACCTTTGTAACCCAGCGGGGAATTAAAATCGGAATATTCCAGCATGCTTTCGTTGATTCCGGCCTCTTCGAAAAGCTGCCGCAGTTCTCTGAAGGTAAGAACCGCATCAATGCGTGCATCCCCTTCGAAACGAAGAATTTCATTTTTCGCCTCGATGCAGGGACCGATATATACCACCTTTACATCAGGACCGTACTTTTTCCTCACTACCCTGGCCGAGGCAATCATGGGCGAAACAACCGGAATCAGATTCGGGATTAAATCGGGATGGTACTTCTCGATATAGGAAACAACCACAGGACAGCAGGAAGTAATGAAATTCTTCCCCCTGATTTTCACAAACATATCGGCATATTGCCGGGCGACCAGATCGACCCCGAACGAAGCTTCATTGACGTAATGAAAACCCAATGCTTTGATCATCCGCACAAACTTCCGGTAGTCGGTAATGTCATCAAATTCGCCCGAAATACTTGGATCGGTAATGGCCACAACCTGTTCCCCTGAAGCGAGTATTTTTCTCACTTCCTCGCGCGAACCGCGCACCGATATGGCACCCGGACTGCATGCCTCCACGCACAATCCGCATCCTATGCACCGTTCGGGAAGAATCCGCGGCGTTTTGTCCCCTTCGGTCATCCGAATGGCTTTAACCGGACAAACGCGTACGCAGGCATAACACATCCTGCAAAGGGATTCATTGATGGTAACCAGCGGCAAATTTTCCATCCGGTTTAATGTTTAAAATGTTTGTCGAGAATGTCAACTATGTTCTTCTCATTCACCCCGTAGTACATTTCGTTACCGATACGCACCACCGGACCACGACTGCAGTTGTCAAAACACCGGCTGCCCCGAAACGGAATTTTCTGCACCAGACCGTTCTCTTTCAGATACTGGTCAATCCGCTCCTTCACCCTCCTGTTCCCGCGCGAGAAACAGGAACTTCCAAGACAAATCACAATTCCGTTTTCGTTTTCCGTCGCCATCCTTCCATACAATTAAACAGTCAGTATAGGGGTACAAAATTTATACCCATCAGAAAATTATAGCAAAATTATTCTTTTTTAATTAGTTTTGTGTTATAAAAATAACAATGTTTTTTCAATAACAAATAAAAGATTTAGTACTTTTGACTCAAAATCATTCAATTATAGTGAAATTTACAAAATATTTATGGATCCTGTAACGGAAGTCCTTGAAATGTTTCCTGCACCGCACCGTGAGGATCTTATCCCCATTCTTGAGGAGATCCAGAAACGCTGCGGATATCTTACCGAGGAAGCCATTGTCAGAACAGGCAGGCACCTTAAGCTACCTGTCAGTAAGGTATTTGGTATTGCAACCTTTTACGATGCCTTCACGTTCAAACCCCGCGGTACATTTCACATCCGTATCTGCCATGGGTCCCAATGCCATATGGAAGGAGCGGCCAGGCTCGCGGCGGAAGCGGAAAAGATCCTGCACATCCGTCCGGGCGAAACCACTTCCAATGGCTTGTTCAGTCTGGAAATCACAACCTGCCTGGGAGGCTGTCATAATGCCCCGGTGGTGCAGGTAAACGAAGATTATTTCATCCGCCTGTCTCCGGCTGAACTCAGAAACCTTATCAAAAAGCTCGAAGATGGCCATCAGAAAGAATAATCAGGATATTCTGCAGGAACTGCTTCTGGGGAAGGTTTCCCCGGGAGAACCTCATGCACAGGAATGGATTCATCGTACCCTGCATTACAAAACTGACCGGCCGGTAATTTATGTGGCCACCGGAACCTGCAGTATTACCGCAGGAGCGCTTAAAACCCTTTCGGCCATCCGCCAGTATCTTGAGGAACGAAATATTACGGCACTGGTTGTGGAAACCGGCTGTCCCGGATTCTGCAGTGCCGAGCCGCTGGTTGATATTCAGCTTCCGGGGAAAAACCGTCTTTCATTTCGCGAAATTACCGAAGAGAAAGTGCCATTTCTCCTCGACGATGTGCTGCACAGGATTATACCTACCGAGAACCTTCTGGGACAATACCGCAATCCTCTGCTTGACCCCTGGAAAGACATACCCTGGTTGGAGGAACACCCGTTTTACAGTATCCAGCGCCGGATTGTCATGGAAAAGGCAGGGATACTCGATCCGTTATCCCTGGAAGAATACATAGCCCTGGGCGGGTACAGGGGGTTCATAAAAACCCTCGAAATGTATACACCGGCTGAAGTATGCCAGCTGGTAGAAAAAAGCGGGCTGAGGGGCAGAGCCGGCGGAGGGTTTCCGGTAGGTACCAAATGGAAAACGGCTCTTCTTACTCCCGCTCCAGCCCGTTATTTTGTCTGCAATGCCCAGGAAAGTGACCCCGGGGCCTTCACCGACCGCCTCATCATCGAATCGAACCCCCATCAGCTTCTGGAAGGGCTTGCCATTGGAGCCTACGCGGCAGGAGCCGGAAAAGCCATTGTATACATTCGTTCCGACTACACTCTGGCTATCAGACGCCTTCAGACGGCACTAAACAAAGCGCTGGAAGCAGGCATTCTGGGTCATAACATTTTCGGAAGCGGGATAAGCATCGATATCGAAATCCGCCAGGGACCGGGAGCTTTTGTTTGCGGAGAAGAAACCGCCCTGCTGGCGAGCCTGGAAGGGAAAAGGGGTATGCCCAGGCAAAAACCTCCCTACCCTGCCGAATCAGGCTTGAATAATCGCCCGACCATCATCAACAATACCGAATCGCTTGCCAACATTCCGGCCATTGTTTCCCGGGGGCCTGAGTGGTTTGCCTCAACCGGCACTGCGGGCAGCAAAGGCACCAAGGTTTTTTCCCTTACCGGGAGAGTGATTAACAGCGGCATTGTCGAGGTTTCCATGGGAACCACCCTGTACGACATCGTATTCAAGGCAGGAGAAGGAATTCCGGGCGCAAAAAAATGCAAGGCCCTTCATATTGGAGGTTCTGTAGGTTATACACTTCCTCCTTCGTTATTTCATACTCCTGTTGATTACGAAGCGCTCAAGGAAGCCGGTGCAGCAATGGGATCCGGCGGCCTGCTCGTTTTTGACGAGAATACCTGTCTGGTGGATATGAGCAATTTTTTCATGCATTTCATGCAGAAACAAAGCTGCGGCAAATGCATTCCCTGCAGGGAAGGAACCCGGCGCATCAGCCAGATTCTTGACAGCATCATCAGAAGACCGGTCGAAAAAAACGGCCATTCCACCCTGGAACGTTTCAAGGGAGTGATGCAGCTTGAAAGCATCAGCACGGTGATGAAAGAAACATCGCTCTGCGGGCTGGGAATCAACGCTCCCAATCCGGTATTGAGTACCCTGAAATGGTTCCGTGACGAGTTTGAAGAGCACATTTTTGACCGGGTTTGCCGTGCCGGCGTATGCACCGCTCTCCGCACATTTTCAATTGATGCCGATGCCTGCACAGGGTGTGCCCTCTGTGCAAGAAAATGTCCATCAAATGCCATCATCGGAACGGAACGCAACCCCTTCTTTATCGTGGAAGACAAATGTACTGCCTGCGGAATATGTTATGATGTCTGCAAATTCAATGCTGTAATTATTAAACCCTAAACCACACGCTATGGTCTTTACCATTCAGGTAAATAACAGGGAGATTGAAGCCCGGAAAGGAGAAACAATCCTGGAAGCATTGCGCCGGGCAGGGTTCGAAGTGCCGACACTCTGCAATATGAAGGATTTTACTCCCACGGGAGCATGCCGGATGTGCGTGGTTGAAGTGGAAGGAAGACAGGACCTGGTTCCTTCCTGCTCGCATTACGTGGAAGAATGGATGAAGATTTCCACCCACTCCCCCCGGGTCATCAAAGCCCGCCGCACGATTACAGAGCTTCTTCTTTCCAATCACCCCGACGACTGCCTTTACTGTGAAAAGAACGGGAATTGCGAACTGCAGAAAATTGCTGAAGAAATGCACATCAGGGAACGAAAAATTCCCGGAAGTCCTGTATTCATAAGGCCTGACCGTTCCAGCCCCGGCATCACAAGGGAACCGGCCAAATGCATCCTCTGCGGCCGGTGTGTCAGAGTATGCGAAGAAATTCAGCAGGTAGCCACTCTGGACTTCATTTACCGCGGAAGCTCCATAAAGGTTACACCAGCCTTTGACCATGAACTGAATTTTTCGAACTGCATACAGTGCGGACAGTGCCTGCTTGTATGCCCTACCGGCGCGCTCACCGAGAAAGTCCGTTTTACCGAACTGGAAAGCAAACTGCACGATGCCTCTGCAACAGTGGTTGCCCATTATTCACCTTCCGTGCCTTTGCTCCTGGCCGAAAAGTTCCGGTTAAAACCATCAGCAGATGCCAGCGGTGTGCTGAAAGCCATTCTTTCAAAACTTGGTTTTGACAGGGTGTATGCATCAGCTTTCGGAACAGAGGTTTTCATCATGGAAGAAGCTGCCCTGCTCCTTCGCCGTATCCGTAAAAACGAAAACCTTCCGGTCATCAGCTCTGCCTGTCCCGCCTGGGTATCTTTTGCCGAGAATGAGTTTCCCGATCTGCTCCCGCTTCTTTCCACCTGCCGCTCCCCCCAGCAAATGGCCAGTACCCTGGCCAAAATGCATGTTTCAGAAGATAAAACAGTAAAAGAACCGGACAAAATATTCACGGTGGCTATTTCACCCTGCACCGCCAGGAAATACGAAAGCCAGAAACCGGAACTCACCCGCAAAGGGCTTCCGGAAACCGATCTGGCCATCAGCATTTCCGAACTGTTCAGGCTTATCCGACTCTACGGAGTGGATCCCCTTATGGTAGAAAGCGAAGCCCTGCCCAACGGCATGAAGGCCATTACATCCGCAGGAAGATTGTCAGATATTTCAGGAGGAATTACCGAAGGCGTTATCCGGACCTTCTATTTTATGGCTACCGGTAAGGACCTGAAAGAATACCGCATTGAAAAACTGAGAAACCATAAGAGCCGGCGCGATTATACGCTGAAAGCCGGGAATCATGAATACCGCTTTGCCGTGTTGAGCGGATTGGCCATGCTTCCTTCCCTGATCGAGGAAATTCGCTCCGGTACATGCAACCTGCATTATGTCGAGATCATGGCATGTCCGGGCGGATGTACCGCAGGCGGAGGACAACCTTCAGCACCCTCCCAGCAAATTCTCCGCCAACGGGCAAAAGAAACCTTTGAAAGCGAAGAAAAGGAAATTCTGAAATGTGCTCACAGGAGTCCGGAAATTACAGAACTTTACGAAAAAAAACTGGGTGAGCCCGGCGGAAAGAAGGCGGTAGATCTTCTTCATACCCATTTCACGGCACGCAACATTTTTGCAAGGAAGTAAGGTAAAGAGAGGAATCAGAATCAATGGAAACCAAAGGACTTGTTTATACCATCCGCGATCGGTGCAGGGTTTGTTATACCTGCGTAAGGGAATGCCCCGTCAAGGCAATCAAAATTGTTAACGGCCAGGCCGAAGTGATTCCCGAACGCTGCATAGCCTGCGGAAACTGCACGATTGTATGCAGTCAGGGAGCAAAAGTTTTTGTTAAGAATCACGAGGAGGTACTGTCGCTTCTGGAACAGCAGGGACGCGTGGCGGCCCTGATTGCTCCAAGTTTTGCCGCCGAATTTGATGAACTGGAAGATTACCGCATACTGGTTGGCATGCTTCGGAAACTGGGATTCAGCCTGGTGCTGGAAGTGGCTTTTGGCGCCGATCTGGTTACTGACCGTTACCTGAAGCTTCTGTACGCCAATCCGGGGCGCACTTATATTTCATCCGATTGCCCGGCCATAGTGAACTATACTGAGCATTACCGACCGGAGGTCATTGAGCACCTCATCCCGGTAGTTTCGCCGATGGTGGCCACAACCCGTGCTGCCAGGAAGCTGTATGGAAAAGACCTTCGCGTGGTATTCATAGGTCCCTGCATAGCCAAAAAGGAAGAATCTGCCGAAACCGACCTGGTGATCACCTTCAGGGAGTTGCGCCAGATGCTGAAAATGCGCGGCATTGACCCGGAACAAACCATTCCCTCCGACTTTGACCCGCCCGTTGGAGGCAAGGGGGCTATTTTCCCTGTAAGCCGCGGTATGATGCACTCGATGAATCTCAGCGAAAATGTGTTTGAAGAAAATGTACTGGTTGCTTCAGGACGCGGCAACTTCCAGGAAGCAATAAAAGAACTTGTCAGCGGATCGGTTGTTCCCAAGCATATGGAACTGCTGTGCTGTGAAGGCTGCATCATGGGGCCCGGCATGTCACGGGGTGCCCAGAAATTCGCCGGCGCCTCAAAAATTTCACGGTACGTAAAAGAAAAGCTTGAGAATCTCGACCAACAAGCCTGGCAGAAGAGCATCCGGCAATTTGATGACCTCGACCTTTCCCGCACCTTTGTTTCACGTCCTGTGGGAGAATTCGTTCCTTCGGAAGAAGAAATTGAACAGGTTCTGCAACGCATGGGAAAATTCTCGCCTCAGGATTACCTCGATTGTGGTGCCTGCGGATACGACACCTGCCGGAATCATGCCATTGCCATCATCAACGGCCTGGCAGAAAATGAGATGTGCCTTCCCTACACCATTGAAAAACTCCATAAATCCATTCACGATCTTGCCGTCTCGCGCGATAAACTTTTCAACGTCCAGCAGGCTCTCAAGCAAACGGAGAAACTGGCCCACATGGGACAACTTTCAGCCGGAATTGCCCATGAACTGAACAATCCCCTGGGAGTCATCATTATGTACAGCAACATACTCCTGGAAGAATGCCCTCCCGATTCTCCCCTTCGCAAAGACCTTGAACTGATTGTCGAACAATCAGCCCGGTGCAAAAGCATCGTTTCGGGCCTGCTGAATTTTGCCCGGAAAAACCAGGTGAACCATGCCAAAGTCGACCTGAATGAGTTTATTGAACTCGCCGTTAAATCCGTTATCATACCTCCCCACATCCGACTGCATAGATTGTTCAACCTCAAAAACAAGCATGCCTGCTTTGATCAGGAACAGATGACCCAGGTGATTACCAATCTTTTGAAAAATGCCGTGGAAGCAATGCCTTCGGGAGGAGAGATCACGTTGCTCACTGAAGATTCCGACAGCAGTATTACCTTTGTCATCAGTGATACAGGAACAGGCATTCAAAAGGAATACCTTGACAAAGTGTTTGAACCGTTTTTCACTACCAAAGGCATAGGAAAGGGAACCGGCCTCGGGCTGGCAACGGCATACGGCATTGTAAAAATGCACAAAGGACAGATTACAGTCACTTCCAATGCCGATCCTGCCGCCGGTCCTACCGGCACTACCTTCAGGATTACCCTCCCCCGGGAAGATGAATTCGCTGAAAAAACACTAAATGCATAACTATGGCTCCGCAAAAAACCATCCTGCTTGCCGATGACGATCCGGATTACCTTTTTCAGTTGAGTTTCTACCTGCAAAAGGCTGGGTTCAGAGTTCTGCCGGCAGGTTCCCAGAAGGAAGCTGAAAAAATTCTGGAAGCAGAAAAGCCTGATCTGGCTATTTTTGATCTCATGATGGAAAATGAAGACAGTGGCTTTATACTGAGCCACAAAATGAAAAAAAAGTATCCCGAAGTGCCGGTCATCATTGCCACCTCGGTAGCCGCTGAAACCGGAATACCTTTTGGCCTGGAAAATGAAGACGACAGGAAATGGATCAAGGCCGACTGTTACCTCGAAAAAGGAATACGGCCGGAACAATTACTGAATGAAATCAACAAACTGCTGGGATAAAATGGACAGACTGAAAATACTGGTTGTTGATGATGAACCCGGCATACGGTCGGGTATCGTCCGTATTCTCCGGAACTACAGGGTAAGCTACCCGTTTATGGATGAAGACTTTGAATTTGACCTGCTGGAAGCATCCACGGGTGAAGAAGCAATTCAACTGATTGATGCCCATAAACCCGACATCATCCTGCTTGACAACAAACTTCCCGGAATTCAGGGTATTGATGTACTCGAATACATCAAGGAAAAAAATTACGACATGGTTGTGGCCATGATAACATCCTACGCTTCGCTTGATGTGGCAATTAAGGCAACCGGTTTCGGAGCACACGATTTCATTCCCAAACCTTTTACTCCCCAGGAGCTTAAATCATCAATCGACAACATAACCAAACAACTTTTCCTGAAACGAATTACCCGAGGTCTTAAGGAGGAAGGGAAAAAAATACGTTACCAGTTTCTTTCGGTGCTGAGCCATGAACTGAAAACGCCCCTGAATGCCATTGAAGGATATCTAAGGATGATGCAGGAACGGCAACTGGGCAACGATATGGCGGCATACGACCCGATGATTGACCGCGCTCTCTCGCGCATCCAGGGCATGCGGAACCTCATTATGGACCTGCTCGATTTTACAAAAATCCGGTTCGAAAAACGGCAGGAACATATACGGGTAGTCAATGTGGGCGAATTGACCCGTAATGCTATCCAGGCCTTCCAACCCTATGCCATACAGAAAGGAATTGAATTTACGGTATCCTGCAACGATCCGGTTTTAATGGAAGCTGATCCCTCCGATCTGGAAATTGTTCTGAACAATCTTATTTCCAATGCCGTAAAATACAATATCGACAATGGCAAAGTAACTATCACTATTTCCGATACCGACAAAGAAGTCAAAATAGAAGTGTCTGACACAGGAATCGGAATGACCACGGAAGAGGTCGAAAAAGTTTTCAGGGAATTTACCCGCATAAAGAACGAAAAAACCAAAAACATACCGGGAAGCGGTCTTGGGCTGGCGATTGTTAAGAAAATTACCGAGCTTTACAACGGTTCCATTGAAGTGGAAAGTGAACCGGAAAAAGGAAGCATTTTTCGTATTATATTGCCGAAAAAACAAAAATCCGTTTCCTGATTAACCCGCTACCAGTTATGATGGCAAAACTTCCGGAAAAAACGGTGGAAAGGCTGAGCCAGTACCGCCGCACCCTGCTGAACCTGATGCAGCAGGGACGAACCCATGTTTATTCGCACGAACTGGGACACATGCATAATTATACCGCCGTTCAGGTGCGGCGCGACCTTATGTTCATCCGTTATTCCGGCGCCCAGAGAAAAGGGTATGACGTGGCCGACCTTGCCCGGTATATTGGTACAGTTCTTGACAGCGAAACCGGACTCAACCTGGCAGTTGTTGGTATGGGAAATCTCGGAAGAGCCATCACAGCGTATTTTTCCGGAAAACGACCCAAACTTAATCTGGTAGCGGCTTTCGACGTTGATCCGGCCAAAACCGACAGGGTTATTGCCGGCGTTTACTGCTATCCCATGCGCCAGCTCAGGCAAATTATTTCCGAAAAGGACATTTCCATTGCCATGATCACCGTACCGGTTGACCACGCCATAGAGGTGACCAATGAACTTGTTCTGGCCGGTATTAAAGGAATTCTCAACTTCACCACCGTGCCGGTTACTGTTCCTCCTCACGTGTACCTCGAAGAATACGACATGATTACCTCCATTGAAAAGGTCGCCTATTTCGTAATGTCTATGCAGAAACAGGATTAAGACAGCGCCGCATGCGGATTTTCAGAAGCTTTGACGAAGCAGGATGTGTGAGAAATGCGGTAGTTACTACCGGAACGTTCGACGGAGTCCATTTGGGACACAAGGCTATCATCAACCGTCTGAACCGGCTCGCCGGTGAGGTGCAGGGAGAATCAATGCTGATTACCTTTCATCCTCACCCGCGGAAAGTTCTTTACCCTGAATCGGAAGGACGAAACCTCCGGATGATCCTTACCCAGGAGGAAAAAATCGAGCACCTCAGGCAAACCGGACTTCAGAACCTTCTGATCATCCCCTTTACCATAGATTTTTCCCGAATTTCGTCCTATACCTTTGTGACCGAATACCTGCTGGGCAAACTGCATGCCAAGGTGATCGTGGTGGGATACAATCACCACTTCGGGCATAACCGGGAAGGGGACTACAGCTACCTCTATGAACTCAGCAAGAAACTTGGTTTTGGCGTTGAGGAAATTCCCATGCAGGAAATCCAGAACGAGAGTGTCAGTTCAACTAAAATACGGAAAGCCCTTCAGGAAGGAAACATTCAAAGGGCCAACGCCTACCTCGATCACCTTTTCTGCCTCAGCGGAATTGCTTCCGAAGGAAACCCGTTTCTTCATAAAAAAGGATTTCCGACCAGCTTTCTCACAGTGAGCGATCCCGAAAAACTGATTCCGCCGCAAGGCGTCTATGCGGTGAGGGCAAAGGCAAATGATACATCATACAAAGGCATTTGCAATATTTTTTTCCCTGACAACAGGTACGATTTGTCACCCTCCATTGAATTTATCCTGCTGGAGCAGGCACCGCCCCTCATCCCTGGCATCAAAGTACGGCTCTTTTTCCATAAACGGCTCCGCGGTTTCATGCAGTTTGCAAACCCGGAAGACCTGATCCGGCAAATCACCAGCGACAAACAACAGGTTGACGAACTGATCTACTGAGATGACCGTCAGAGTGTCCGGATCCGGACACTGGTTTTTCAGAACCGGACATTTTTTCACAGGTAATCCTTCAGCTTACAAAATCAGAATATTCACATTAGCAACAATCTAAGATTATTTTGCATAATTTTTGTGGCAATGCTGCCACTAACCCATTTCTATGAGAGGTACAGCATTTGTTTTTACACTGTTCATCTTGCTCAACAGTTTAGCCGAAGCACAGGGAGTGCGGCAATACACTGCCGGACGGATCAGTGGAACATCACTAACCATTGATGGCCGCCTGGAAGAAGAGGCCTGGCATAGTGCACATTGGGCCGGGGATTTTATTCAGCATGAACCCTACAACGGAGCACCTGCCACACAAAAGACCGAATTTGCCGTTCTGTTTGACGATAACAACGTGTATGTAGGCATAAAGGCCTTCGATACTCACCCCGACAGCATTGACCGCAGGCTTACCCGTAAAGATCAGGAAGAAGGGGACATGGTTATGGTAGCCTTTGACAGTTACCACGACCGCCTTACAGCCTTTTTTTTCGGAGTAAATGCAGGGGGTGTTAAGACCGATTATGTTATTTCGGAAAACGGGGAAAACAAAGACCGAACCTGGGATCCTATCTGGTATGTTAAAACCCGCATCACCGCTGAGGGTTGGCAGGCCGAAATGCGCATCCCCCTCACCCAGCTGCGCTTCGAAAAGAAAAGTGACGGGGTATGGGGCCTCGAAGTGATTCGCGTGCTTTTCCGCCGGCAGGAAGTTTCCCTGTGGCAGCATGTCCCGAAAGAATCCTCCGGCTTTGTGCACCTGTTTGGCGAACTTCAGGGACTCGACGCTATCAAACCCCACCGGCAGGTGGAAATTGCCCCCTACGGAGTAGCCCAGGCAGAGCGTTTTGAAAAAGAAGCCGGCAATCCGTTCATGACGGGAAAATCTTCTGCCCTGAAAGGAGGTATTGACGGTAAAATCGGCCTTACCAACAATCTGATTATGGATTTTACGGTCAACCCGGATTTCGGACAGGTAGAAGCTGACCCTTCGCAGGTAAACCTTACCGCCTATGAAACCTATTACAGGGAACAGCGGCCGTTTTTCGTGGAAGGGAAAAATATTTATTCCTTCCCGCTCATGATAGGCGACGGAGATATGTCAAACGACAATCTTTTTTATTCGCGGCGCATAGGCCGTTCACCCCACTACTATCCGGACCTTGGCGACCATGAATATTTTAAAACCCCAACGGCAACACGGATTTTAGGAGCAGCCAAAATAACAGGAAAAACCAGGAACGGCCTTTCCCTTGGTTTTCTCGAAAGCGTCACGGCCAGAGAACAGGGCGAAATGGATTCGGAAGGAGTTCGCAGAAAAATTGATGTGGAACCTCTCACCAACTATTTTGTAGGTCGCATGCAAAAAGATTTTGACAAAGGAAATACCACCTTCGGGGCCATGGTTACTTCGGTCAACAGAGATATCAGGTCTCCGGAGCTGACGTTCCTTCCAACCTCAGCCTACACCGGGGGAATTGACTTTGCCCGTTACTGGAAAAACCGGAACTATTATGTGGCGGCCAGAGCTATTTTCAGCAATATAAGCGGCAGCAGAGAAGCCATTACGGAGGTTCAGCAATCACCGGCACGTTATTTTCAGCGTCCCGACAACTTCCGTCTCGACACATCCCTTACAACATTGACAGGCCATGGCGGAAGGCTGGAGATAGGGAAAATAGGCGGAGGCAAATGGAATTACGGCGCCTTTGTCAACTGGAAATCCCCGGGCCTGGAGCTGAACGATGCCGGCTTCCTTCGCGATGCCGACATGATATTGCAGATTTTCTGGACACAATACCGGATTCTTCAGCCCAAAGGTAAATTCCTCCGCTTCAACCTTTTCCTTGATCAGTACAGTGTTTGGGATTTCAATGGTATTTCAATGGGCAAGGGAATTGAAGCCAATGCGTTTATGCAGTTTGTCAATTACTGGACGTTCCGCGTTGGTTCCAACATAGAGGGACAGAATCTTTCCAAGGAGATGCTGCGGGGAGGGCCTTACATGAAACTTCCGGGAGGCTTCAGAACCTTTTTCGGGCTGGGATCGGATGAACGTAAGAAACTGAATTTCAACATCTTCGGCAACGGCTACTTCTCATTTCAGAACGCCGCAAAACGCTATTACACTGAAGCCGAAATTCAGTACCGGCCTCTGAACGTATTTCAGGTTTCCCTTATCCCCTCCCTGATGCAGAGCAATGAAGAACTTCAATACATCGACACATACTTTTCGGAAGGCAAGGATCAGTACCTGTTTGCACGGATTAAGCAAAACGTACTGAGTACCTCGGTCAGGCTGAACCTGACCCTCTTACCCGGCCTGAATATTCAATATTGGGGACAACCCTTTGTAGCTTCGGGAAAATACAGCCATTATAAACTGATAACTGATCCCAAGGCAGCATCCTTTGACCGGCGGTACGAAGCCTTTTCTCCTGCCCAACTCTCCTATGATAAGGATAATCAGATTTTCCTTATTGACAAAAACACTGACGGAACTCCGGAATATACCTTTGGGCTGCCCGACTTTAACGTAAAGCAATTCCGGTCGAATCTGGTAGTAAAATGGGAATACATACCCGGTTCGTACCTGTACCTGGTCTGGTCACAAAGCCGCGACCGATCGGATCCTACGGGAGTATTTATGCCGGGAGAAGACCTGGCGGACTTGTTTTCCAAAAAGCCGCATAATGTGTGGCTCATTAAATTCAGTTACAGGTTCAGTCTGTAAATAAATGCGCTTGTTGTTAGGCGTTGACCCTTAGACCCTAATCTTTTCTTTCCTTGATTTACCCGATTCATTCGTTAGCTTATTTGCATTTCGAATGAATTGTCCGGATTTTTATTGCCGGGTTTTATCTCAAATTTTGGACTGTTTTGCAATACTGATCCAATCCCGAAGAGATAATATTATAGTAGAAAATTCCATCAGGAAAATCCATCAGAACCCCGAAGGGGCGGCATTATAAAACAGCCAATAATGCCGCCCCTTCAGAGCTTGTATTACCTTCTTGCCATTCGATCATTTTCATGTTTTGAACAAGCGACACAAAACCGGAGGTTTCGAACTCCAATGTCCATGGCGGGATCCATGGTTGATGGGACGCTCACTTAAGCAACGCCGGAGGTGTTAAAGAAGGCAATGAAAATTTAGATTCCTACATTTTATTTCCGTAACCGCTTCCGGTGATATAGTCTTCGAGGTCTTTAATGATGGCTTTCTGCTCACTGATAATAGCATTTACCACGTCGCCGATGGAAATCATCCCCACAATTTCGTTCTGATCCAGAACGGGCAAATGCCTTACACGCTTGTCCGTCATCAGGGCCATGCAGTGATAAATGCTGTCAGACGGGTTCACGGTATAAAGGCTTGTACTCATAAAATCCTGAACCTTCGATTCTTTGGATGATTTTCCGTGCAAAATCAGTTTGCGGGCATAATCGCGTTCCGAGAATATGCCTACCAGTTTATTCCCGTCCAAAACCATAAGGGCACCCACATCTTTATCCGCCATCTTTTCCAAAGCAGAATACACGGTATCTCCGGGCTGGATGCTGTACACTTCATGCCCTTTCCTGTCAAGTAGTTGTTTTACGGTAATCATACATTATAGGTTTAGCAGTTAGTATTAAAGGGTTCCTTTAATCCGGCATTTTTACAAATATAATGATTCCGGAATATTTTCCTGCTTCCTGCAGCAAATTGTTGTGTTCAGGGCTGGTCCGGAGCAGAAAGGTCGATAAGAGCCCGTATCTGCTCTTTAAGAAAGGATTGTTTATCCGGGGCATTTTCTGACGTCATTAACAAACGCGCCGGAGCTGAGCTGAGAACATGAATGTACTGTCCCATCTGGAGCGCTTCCTCCAGATTGTGGGTAACAAAAAGTACGGTACGGGGATGGGATTCCCAGATACGCTGAAAGGACCGGATAAGGTTTTGCCTGAGCCGTATATCCAGTCCGGTAAAAGGTTCATCCATCAGGATAACATCTGCCGGATAACAAAAGGCTCTGGCGAGGCTGACTCTCTGTTTCATTCCACCGCTGAGCTGGGAAGGATAAAAACCGGCAAACTCCGTGAGATCAACCAGGGAGAGGTATTCACTAACCAGCTTTTCGGCATGCTGATGAGGCATTTTCCCCTCGAGAACAAACAGGAGGTTTTCCTTTACTGTACGCCAGGGCAATAAACGCGGTTCCTGAAATACATAGGCCGGCACACGGCCGTCCATTCCCTTCACCAGTCCTTCATCGGGCGGAAGTGAACCGCTGAGAATTCTCAGCAGGGTAGTTTTTCCGCAGCCCGACGGTCCCAGAATACAGCTTACCTTATTGACGGGAAATTCCGCAGAAAAATTCCTGAAGACAATCAGTGACCCAAATGCTTTGGAAATATTATCCAGGGAAATGACCGTATTCATGAGGCAACAGATTTCCAACGCATCAGGCTTTTTTCAGCCCTGCGCACAAGGGTTTCGAAAAGATATCCTGTGAGGATGGCTACCAGGGTCCATCCGATTAACTCAGGCACATTGAGATAATTCTGCGCATCACGCATGCGTGAACCAATTCCCCGGAAGGGCTGACTGAGAACTTCGCCAATGATGACGGCTCTCCATCCAAATCCCATCGCATTTGACATTCCGTTGAATAAAAAGGGCAGAAGGGACGGAACATAAATATGCCGGATTACATTCCACCGGCTGACCCTGAAGCTGTTGGCCATTTCCAGAAGTTCACCGTCGGTATTCCTTATTCCGTCAATAATTCCGAATGAAATCAGGGGGAGCATCGTCAGGATGGCAATAAATACCGGGACGTTCTCTGAGCCAAACCAGATGAGGGCAAGCAGAATAAATGAAATCACCGGAGTACTGCGCACAGCTCCCAGCAAAGGGCTGAAAAGGAACCATGCCGGACGCCAGGAGGCCGATGCAAGACCAATACATAAGGCCAGCATCAGCGCTATGGCAAAACCGGCAAGCCCGCGCAAAATGGTATAGAGCCATTCCCGGTAAAAGGCGGGGTGCAAAAACATGCGTACAACTTCCGCTATGGCTTTCCATGGCGAAGGCAATAGAACAGGGTTGTTCAGCCACAGGGCAATAACATGCCAAACCAGCAGTAAAACCAACACTCCCGACAGGTAACCTGCCGCTTCCCGTACTGATTTTTTATCGGTCAATCTCAGCATAAAAATGTTCGTCAGGGAGCCTGCCTCCTACCGCCGCAGGATTAAAGGTAAACAAAATTCGCCAGTAACGGTCAATTTTTTCCTGTTCGTCCCTGGCAAATGCAAAGCGGATGTGGATACGATGGAGGGAATTCCTTGCAACTTCCTCATCTAGAACAATATCATACTTCACCATAAGCCTTCCGGCTTCATAATAATGGTCCCCGAGCCAGGTTATTGCCTCGCTGTAATTTCTGAAAAATTCCTTTACTACGTCTTTGTTATTTTCCAGAAAATCCCGTTTTATCATAACAGCTGTCTGCACCATTGGGACAGAATCGGCGTGGATCCGGTCCCACACCTTTTCCAGGTCGATGAGAGCTTTAACGTCGGGATTTTTTGAAGCAGCAAGGGAAACAAAGGGTTCTGAAATAACCCCCATGGAGGCCCTGCCGGCAGTGATAGCGCTGGCCAGTTCAAAATGGCCATTGAAGGTGTAATCAAGCTCAACATCTTTCTCCGGATTAATGTGATTTGCCTTCAGAATATAGCGAAAAACAATATCAGGGGTAGCACCGCGGGCCATGAGATAAACGGTTTTGCCGCGCAGGTCGTCAATTGACCTGACCGAGGTGTCTGTGCCGGCAAGGTACATGCTTCCCCAGACGGGAACAGCGGCAAGAACATATTCCGATACCCCCTTGTTGTAAAGAACTGCAGCCATATTGGCAGGCAGAAGCACAATATCGGCCTGTTTCCTTATCATCAGGGCCTTTACCTGATCGGGTTCGTTATATATTCTGAATTCAGCTTGTTTTCCACGGTCGGAGAATCCTTCATTGATCATTTTAATCATGCTGATGGCAGAGGGGCCTTTCAGAACAGCGACCTGAAAACGGCCATCTTTGCCTGAAGGCGGATTCCCGCAACCGAAAAGGAAAACAACAAAACCGATAACCCAGAATTGACGAAACATAACTAACAGAATAATTCAGCAAATATAGGAAAGAATGCAGGATTCCATTATTCTTAATTCCCCAAAGCCAAATCTGTGGCTATCTGCGGTAAATGCCTGCACCCGTAAACCAGCGATAGCGTAGAGCGTAGAGCGTAAAGCATTGGGCTTAGAGTGGAGGGCAGAGAGGTAAGTCACGAACGGTATTTCTTTACGCCTTACGCTCGGTTTGAGAGTTCCAGTGTTCCAGGGTTTCAAAGTTCCAGAGTTCCAAAGTTC
>JAAYUG010000118.1 GCA_012517825.1 Bacteroidales bacterium
CTCAGTTCGGTCAACGGACAGATTGTTCGCCTTGCAGATATTGCAACGGTGACAGACGATCTTAAAGAAAAAGACGAAATAGCACGTACAAATGGTACAAGGGCCGTAGCTCTTTTCGTTCAGAAACAATCTGGAGCAAATACGCTTCAGGTTTATAAAGCTGTTTCCGAAGCAATGGCTTCAATACAAAAAAATCTTCCCAATGATGTTCAGGTAAAAGAAATCATTAACAGTGCTGAAGTTATTAATAAATCGCTGGGAAATCTTTCGGAAACACTCTGGTATGCCGCCTTTTTTGTGATTCTTGTTGTTATAGCATTCCTCAGGGAGTGGCGAAGCAGTCTGATTGTCATTGTAACCATTCCTTTTTCGCTGATCGTGGCTTTTATCATGATGTACGCCCTGGGATATACCATCAACATCTTTTCCATGATGGCACTGGTTATTGCCATAGGAATGGTGGTTGACGATGCCATCGTGGTAATTGAAAACATTTCACGGCATATTGAAAAAGGATCCAGGCCGCGTGAAGCTGCCATATTCGCCACCATGGAAATGGGAAGAGCCATTGTTGCTTCCACACTTACTATTGTGGCTGTCTTCATTCCTATGTTTTTCATCGGTGGAATTGTCGGTATTATGTTTAAACAGCTTGCCGTAATTACCACAGTCACCATGCTCGCGTCGCTTGTTACTGCTCTTTCGTTAACACCCATGCTGGCCTCGGTGCTGTTAAAGCCTGTGAGGTTAAAAAAAGAAACTCCTTTCTACAAAGCAAGTGAAAGGTTCCTGCAGCGCTTTGAAAACGGCTATCATCGGTCACTCCGGTGGGCAATCCATAACCGCTATCTTCTGATTGTGATTGTGCTGATAATATCAGCCATAACCATCTGGCAGGCTACACTTCTCGGCACCGACTACATTCCTGAATTTGACGCCGGAGATGTTGTGGCCGTTATTGAAACGGAACCGGGCACCTCAGCTGAAGAAACAGAAAGGATAGCCATGAAAGTGGAAGAAATTTTCCGGAGAGAAATACCCGAGCAGGTTTCGTCCTATACCATTGCAGGACAAACAGAAAAGGGGATTCTTACAACGATAAGCTTTGCTGAAGGAAAGAATGTCGCCACCATCGGGGCCCACCTGGTTCTGCCCGAAAACCGCCGGCGGAGTGCAGCCGAAATCGCTGAAGCGGTGAGAAAACAAATTGCTCAGATTCCAGAAATTGAAAAATTCCATGTGACCGGCGGAAGTATGCTTTCATCAGCTCTTCTGGGAAACGTTAAACCAATAGAAATCAAAATAACCGGTAACAATATTCCGGTTATGACAGCAACAGCAGAAAAAATCAGAGAGGCAATGAACAGCGATCCGATATTCTCAGGGGTTGAATCTTCAGCCGATCAGGGGACTCTGGAGTTACAAATTCATATTGACCAGGACAGGGCTTCCGAACTGGGACTTAACACAGCACTGATTTCTCTTCAGGTACGTCAGGCACTTTATGGAGCCGACGCCGGTGAGCTGCAGGAAGAGGGCGACGATTACAACCTTGTGGTAAGATATAAAAAGGAAAATCGCCGACAGGCCGATGATTTGAAAAATATCATGATCAGTACCCTTACCGGCAAAATGGTTCCCCTGTCGTATGTAGCTGAAATTTCCCAGGAAAAAGGTCTTACGGAAATCCGCAGGGAAAGCCAGCAGAGGATTGTAAAAGTAATGGCCTCTGTAAACGGCGTTTCCCTGAGTGAAGCTGCAGATCATGCACGCAAAATTGTCAGCCAAACCGATATTCCTGAAAATGTTTCCGTGGAAGTTGCCGGGCAGGTTTCTGACCAAAAAGAATCCTTCAATAACCTCTGGCTGATATTTGTTCTGGGAACTCTTATGGTATATATGATTATGGCTTCCCAGTTCGAATCGATGAAAGACCCCTTTATTATACTCTTTGCCATTCCCTTTGGATTAATAGGCATTGTATGGGCTTTCAGAATAACCGGCCTTACCCTCAGTGTGGTGACATTTATCGGAATGATCATGTTGCTCGGAATTGTTGTCCGAAACGGTATCATTCTGGTTGACTATACCAACCTTCTCCTGCAGCGGGATCTTCCTCTGGAGGAAGCAGTCACCCAGGCAGGACAATCCAGGCTCAGACCTGTTCTCATGACTTCGCTCGTAGCTATTCTTGGAATGATCCCAATGGCAGTTAGTTCCGGGATGGGTTCTGAAATGTGGTCACCCCTTGGAATTACACTAATCGGAGGACTCACCGTATCGCTCCTCATTACGCTTATCCTTGTTCCGGTAATATACTACATGCTTCATGTTAGAAGACAAGAATATGCAAAATAAAAACCAAAGGCACAGGACCTGCTTTTCAGTTAAGGAGAGGTTTAATATTCCGGTTACCTTCCCGGTCCTGTGCCTTTTTTCAAAAAAAATGGTTCCCTGTGTTAAAATAGAAAAAATAAAAACATATGAAAATCTTGATTCTCGCCTGTGATATCAGTATGGCCGACAGAGTAACAGATATTCTCTTAAAAGAAAAAATCGGCTCCTGGCAGGCTATTGAAAACATTAAAGGCAAACTGCCGGGTATGCTGCCCCACATGGATACACCGGTATGGCCGGGCCATAACGCCCTTTTCCTGGTTCAATCAACGGAAACAGAAACGGAAAAGATTCTTAAGGCCTGCCGTTCTCTGAATGCGGAAAGCCTTAACCACGATGAAATAATTCATGGATGGAGTTTTGAAGTTGTCTCATTTCTAAATAATTAAATCGTATTAACGTAAAAGAAAAAGGTATGAAAACACGTCTCTTTCTTACAGGTATTTTGCTGGTTACAGCAATTATTGCCCTTCCGGCTCAAAAACTGCAGATCGGCCTGCGAAACGGCTTAAACGTTTCTTCTTTCTCAGAACTGACTGAACTGAACGAAGGAAATCATCTGCGGAGTGGTTTTGGCGGAGGAATCTGCCTGAGATACCCTCTGAAGAACGATTTTGCCATTCAGTCAGGACTGAATTTTGAGCAAAAAGGTTTCCGGAATTTCAGGGAATCCTCGCTCGCCGATAAAAAATTGAACGGCACTCTGGAATATCTCACCGTGCCTGTTAACCTGGAACGTTCGTTTCCGGTAAGCGAATCGCTGCGCTTTTTTGTTGCAACAGGCCCCTACGTTGGTGTGAAACTGCGTTCCAACCTCACTTACACACCTGTTTCTCCGGCAGAAAATTCGGAAACGGTTGCCTGGAAAATAAATGATAACGATGCAGGCTGGTCGCTGGGTTTCGGATTTATGATTCCTGCGGGCTCCTACAATATCGAAGCCAGCCTAAAATATTCACTTGGTCTTTCAGAAATAACTTCTGCAAAAACTGATTACCGGAACAAAGCCGCTCTCTTCTCCCTGGCATTTTATTTGTAATAGTGGCATAATGAAAGCCGTCAGCCAGCCGCCCATCGGCTCTGCTGACGGCTTTTTTATTTAGGATGAACTGGTTTACTTTTACTGCTTCATTTCCTTTCTTATTATGAATTCTGCAGAAGATATTCAGCAATGGCTGGGACAAATTGAAGCCGGCGATGTACTCGAACTGGCAGCAGGTTCCGGTAAGTTTACTTCCTGGATTACAAAAGCATTGAAACATTTCCGTTCATGGACTTACACCGATCCTGATGAATCCATTCTGAACAAAGCAAGGGAGATGTTTCCCGATCACCATTATTCATTTATAAGAACAAAAGCAGAACAGCTTCCTTTTCCAAATGCCTCATTTGATACAGTAGTTATTTCCCGCGGACTTCATCACCTTTCCAACCTTTCCGGAGCAGTTTACGAGATGATTCGTGTTCTGAAAACAGAAGGCATTCTGATTGTTCATGAAATGCATTCCGATGTTCTAAATGAAGCCCAGCGTAACCGGCACCTCTGGCACCACTTTCGTATTGAACTCGATAAGGAACTTGGCCGTGAACATGAACCGGTTTTCACACGAAACGAACTCATCGGCATCTTCCGTTCTTTCCCTCTCTCACCTGTTGCACAGTTTGAATATATTCCACCTGATTCCTTTAATCCGGAAGAACGAAAAAGGGAATATGAGCAGGATATTTTGCTGCTGGACTCTCCTGCTATGCAAAAAATATTTTCCGAAAAGCTTCATCAGCTTTTTATCCGGACAATGGAATTGGGCACAGAAAACCAGCCCTACTTATTTCTGGCGTTCAGGAAAACCAATGCAAAGCATTGATTTTAAATTATTTCACTTTATTGAAACGATACGAAATCATCAGCTCATGCGAGCCTGAATTGTACTTTCGTATCGCAGAAATACCAATATCATAGGCATACCCGATATTGAACTTGTTTTCATGGTTATAGCCCAGAAAAATGCTGATGGCATCACTCGTTCTCCAGGCTAAACCACCCCAGGCTAAATTTCTGAAGATTACCCGGGTGTTGAAGTCCATCTGGAGGGGAACTGGCGTAACACCACGGATAATAACATTTGGCTCAATTGCCCAATCGCGGTTTATAAGGTACTGATAACTTCCTGTGAGATAAAAATGGGCTTTCAGTTTGCTCAGCCCGGTTTTTGTGTCATAAATCTTGATTTTATTCGGAATCAGCTGGGCAGCCGAAAATCCTACCTGAAAATTCGTGGCGTACATATAGACCCCGACAACCGCATCGGGATAAAAATCGGTATATACATTGTTCTTTGCCGGGTCCTGATCATCGTACAACTGAACCTTTGAGACATCCATTTTAAACTGATACAACCCCAGAGCCATGCCCATAGACAAACGTATTTCCTCGTTCAGCGCAATATTATAGGCATAGGTCCCGCTTATCCCTGTACGACTGGTAGGTCCGGTAATATCGCTTACAATATACCCTCCGTATCCCATATCATATTTACTGCTGGGCCCGTAAATACTCAGGGTATTCACAATGGGCGGGTCGGTCATTCCCACCCATTGAAACCTGTGATTCGACCGGATCTGGAAATAATTGTTCGTTCCTGTCACCGCAGGATTAATAACCAGCGGGTTGAACATGAATTGGGTAAATTGTCCGATCTGCTGGGCTCTGACTACCCCTGATGAACCTATCAGCAAAATCACAAGCGGCAGTATTCTGAATGTTTTCATAAGGCGTCATTATTTGGGTTGAACCAGAATGGTAAGTGGACCGGTCATTGTTTTCACTTTCCCGCCGGCATAAATCGTAACAACATAATAGTATGTACCAATACCCAGCGGTTTCCCTTTATACTTGCCATCCCAGTCATTCTTATAGTTTTTGGCAGAATAAACTTTTTCTCCCCAGCGGTTAAACACTTCGACGTCTACTCTTACAAACTGAGCGGCAGGAATAAACCACACATCGTTATATCCGTCGCCGTTGGGTGAGAAGCCGCTCGGCACCATCAGCTCCCATAAAACATGCACGGTTATGGAATCAGTTGCAACACAGTTGTGAGCTGTGGTGGCTGTTACAACAAAATCCCATACATCGCTGCTCTTATCGGGGGTAAATTGCGGATTCATGCTGGAAGGATCATCCAACCAGATATCATTGCTCCAGCTGAAAACTGTTTCACTTAACCCTGCTGTATCGGTCAGCTGGAGAGGTAATGTCATTGTTACTCCTCCCAGAATCATGGTATCCCTTACCATTGACAGGGCTGGAACCGGATACATCAGCACATTGACCGTATCATAAGCAGCACAGTTGAAGGTGTTATAAGCAACTGCAACATAGGTTCCCGATTCTCCCGGAGGAATGGTTACTGCCGGCTGACTGCTGATTTCGGCACCGTCACTTACACGTATCCATTTGTACGATACATTCTGTGGTGAGGATGCTGTCAAATCGAGCGCGACATTGCTGCAAACATTCTGGTCGGGTATGGGGTTAATGGAGATATTCTTGGCCGGATCAGAACCAACCGTATAAGACTTCGTCGACGAACAACCCTTGTTGTCAGTAACCTGTACAGTGTACAGGCCTGCTGTCAGGTTGGCAAGATTCTGGGAAGTACCTGCCGGTTGTCCGTCCTTTGTCCAGGCAAAGGTATATCCTCCGTTACCGCCGGAAACATTCAGGCTTATGGCTCCAACGTCAGTAAATCCGGGAAGCAGGCTTGAACAATTTGCATTGTCAATAGTAGCAATTACCGATATCGGCTCCGGTTGTTGCACGGTTACCGTATCGCGGTACCTGTGGTTGGAGGCATCCTTTATCAGAACTATATAATCCCCTGCGGAAAGATCGGAGAAATAACCAAAATCGTAGAAATTCAATCCGTTATCAATTGAGTACTGATAAGGCGGGGTTCCAAGATCGGCAACCATGCTGATAATACCATCATTCCCGCCGTTGCAGGAAACAGGCGTCAGCGAATAAACAACCTGCATGGAACTGATTTCCTCAATCTGGATGGAATCCCTGTAACGGCAGTCATACTGGTCGCGCACAACGACATAATATTTTCCGGAAGCCAGACCCGGGAAGGAGTCGGCCGGGGCAAATGACATTCCGTCGTCAATGGAATATTCGAACATTCCTCCTCCACCGCTTGCGCTGATAACAATGCTTCCGGGAATATCTCCGTCAACATCATGCTTGCGGATGGATGCCGTGATAGGCATCGGCCCATGAACAACTGCCTGACCTACCGAATCAATACACCCCATGGCATCCTTAACCCAGAGCGGGTAAGCACCTGAAGTAAGCCCGCTGAAAACATTCGATGGAGAATAGGATGAACCGATGGAATAGGTCAGAGCACCCTGTCCGCCGGAAGCATAGATGGTAATAGAACCCGTTGCATCATACCAGCAACCGGTTACATCAACCACAGAAACACTGTCAAGCTGAATTGCCGGAGGATCTGTCAGAGTTACCGTATCTCCCATTACAAAGCATCCACGCTTATCACGCACACCGGTATGGTAAATTCCGGCCGGGATATTCAAATACTGTATCGTATCCCATGTTACACCTCCGTCAATGGTATAATCATAAGGGCGTAACGGATGAACCGGTGTTCCTCCATGAGCAAAAATCAGTATTCCACCGGTTGATGTTCCGGGGCAAAGCACCGGCTGAACCGATACAGAGTCAAATACAAGAGGTGCAGGTTCCACAATGACCAGTGGAGGTGTTTCTATTGTTCCGCACAGATTGGAATCAGTAATTCGTACGGTATATGTATTTGCTGACAAGCCCGTAAATAAACCACTGCCGGCACTGGTTACCGTATCTTTTTCGATGCCGTTCTCTTTCAGAATATAGGTATATGGCGGTGTACCTCCGTTAGGTGTAACAAGAATGGAACCATCCGTCTGGCCGGAACAACTTATATTGACAATAGTAACATCGGGGGCAGTAAACGCCGGCGGCTCTGTAATCACAACCTCCGGTCCGGCAGTAGTGCATCCTATACTGTCGGTAATCATGACGGAATAATTTCCTGCCGGAACATTCGTAAAGAAACCACCATTGTTCAGGTAATTGGCGCCCCCATCGATACTGAAGCGTATTGTTCCGGTTCCTCCTGAAGCACTTATGGTAATGGTGCCATCTCCGGCTCCGTGGCAGGTTACGTTGTTTGAACTGACACCTGAAATGATCAGGTCAGGCGGAGAAAGAACAGGGAGGAAATTTCCCGTTACAAAGCAGGCGCTGTCATCTCTTACTGCCGATTGGTAATTGCCTTCCGAGAGGTTCGAAAACAATCCTCCGTTATCGAAATAGGTCACTCCTCCATCAATGGAATAAATCAAATGGCCGGCCCCTCCGGAGGCAAAAATGTGAATCCATCCGTCACCACTGTGGTAACAGGTTTCATCTTCCGATACTTCATTCAGTATTACAATGGGGTCGGGTTCAATCAGCGCAACCGCTGAATCCACTCTGCATCCGTTTCCGTCTTTAACAGCAATCGGATAATTTCCAGCCGAAAGATTGCTGAAATCGCCCGCGGGGAAGAAATTCAGGCCGTTATCAATAGAATACTGGTAAGCTCCCGTGCCACCGCTTGCAGTAATAGAAAGGATTCCGTCGGGTATTCCGTTGCAGCGTAAATCTTTTTTGTTAATGGTCAGGCTGATTGCTTCCGGTTCGCTGATCAGCAGGGGATCCATCAGTACAAGGACACAGGAAGGTGTTGCCGCATCGCGCATCATCACCGTGTAGCTTCCGGCAGGAAGAGCACCGAAGGAAGGTGACGCCTGCCATGTGGTGCCTCCGTTAATGCTGAATTCATACGATCCCGATCCTCCGGAAGTATTGCCAATGGTAATTGTTCCGGTAGCTTCGCCATGGCATGCCACATCGGTAAAGCTTGTTTCACCATAGAGTTCCTGAGGCTGGAAAATCGTAAGGGCATTGTCAAGGATCTTTTCACACCAGGGAGCAACGGCATCCCGCATGCGCACATCATAGGTTCCTGCTGCCAGATTATTAAAGACCGGCGAAACCTGCCAGCTGACTCCACCGTCGATGGTAAATTCATAGGAACCTGATCCTCCGGCCGCAGAAACAACTGAAATGCTTCCGTTTGTATTGCCATAGCAACCGGTCACATCTGTCTTGTTAACTGTTCCACTCAGTGGCAAAGGTTCATTGATTGTCAGTGCGGGATTCAGTAC
>JAAYUG010000119.1 GCA_012517825.1 Bacteroidales bacterium
AGATTTCCGGCCGATTCCAGGTTGGTTTTGAAATAAACGAAATCTTCCTTTTTCCTGAGGTTCTGGTTATTAAAAACAAAAGACAGGCCCGATACCAGTACAAAATGGTCCTGATAACTGTTTTCAAGGTATGGTTTTCCTTTGATGCTTTGCAGAAAAGCCGGGTCAATGGAAAAGATTTTGACGGCATTCAACTCAACCGGATTAACGATAAAGGTGTTGAAAGCATTACCCTGC
The DNA here is from genome assembly GCA_012517825.1 of Bacteroidales bacterium. Classification (NCBI taxonomy): domain Bacteria; kingdom Pseudomonadati; phylum Bacteroidota; class Bacteroidia; order Bacteroidales; species Bacteroidales bacterium. The sequence continues at coordinate 238 of JAAYUG010000119.1, forward strand.
CAGGTATATCCGAACGTGGCATTGGCAATGGTACGGGTATAATCAGGTCTTCGCTGGTAGTTGTAAGCAAACGAAAGGGTTGTGGAAGGGCTGTACCGTCGCACAAACTGGGCTGTTCGCAACGGAAGAAGGAACCGTGGAATCCGTATTCCTGATTCCACCCCGAATTCGATTGTATTCCTGAAGCCTGAAGCAAACTGTCGCGGATAGGTTTCCACAGCGCTCTTAACCCGCAGGTTAAACTGCTCAGCTCCACGGAATAAATTCTTGTGTTCATAGTTGAAGTTTCCAGCCATTCCAATATTTCCCGATGAATTGGTTCCTTCTGCTTCCAGTGCATACGATTGCATTTCCTGCGGATAAAGATGGATTTGCCCGTTAAGTTCCCTTTCCAGAGCAAAAGGAGCCGGGGCTTTTTCTTCCTCAAACTGAATATCGGTAAACCGGAAGACTTTTAGCGAAGACAACCGTTGATACGTTCTTGTAACACTTGCCTGATTATAAAACTGACCGGGCTGAATGAAAATAGCAGAAGCTATGGTACGGGGTTTAACAGGTGAAAGCCTGGGCGCCACAAACCTTATTCCGTCGTAGATTGCCGTGTCTTCCCTTGCCAGTCTCAGTGCCGCTGAATCGTTCATCTTTTTCTCCCTGCCTGAGGCATACACCATCAGGTTACGGACTTTGTAACGAGGATGGCTTCCCTGCACCACTTCCCCCCTGCTGTTGATTTCGGCATATTTACCTACGTTGAGGATCAGGTCAACGCTCCGCAATATACCGCTTGTGTCAGCGGCATACCATAGATAATCTTTCGAAAAATTGTAAAATCCCCTGTTCTTCAAATAGGATTCAATCCGCAATCGTTCATTCTGCAAGGCATCCACATCATATACCATTCCCGGTCTCACCAGGGAGTTTATGGTATCACGTATAATATAAGGTATCAATACCGTGTCTTCAATCACATAATGAAAGGATCTTATCCGGTATGGAACACCGCTATTGATATTGAAAGTAACGAAAGCCTCCTTTTTCCTGAAAAAAACCTCATGATCAACCTTTGCATTAAAATATCCTTTGTTAACCAGATATAATCGTAACTGCTCTGCAGAACGGGTTGCCTGATAATCATCAAAGACAACGGGAGCTTCTCCTATCTGCCGGAAACCGCGGTTTATCCAGTTATTTTTATCCGGTTTTGACCGGTTGTACAACCAGAGATGAAACCGAAAACCCAGTATGCGCTTATTGGGGCGCTGCCGGATGTAGGTTTGCATCTCGCTTTTGTTCAGCTGGCGGGTGTCGGTTTTAATTCTGGCCTCTGACAAAAGGTACTGACCATCAGGAATATATTTTGCAGGAAAGCACCCGGAAAGCGTCAATGCACAAGCAACCGGAAAGAACCCTTTCCGGAGGAAAGTCCTGAACAGACCCGGTATAAAATATGGTCTTGTTTTTTTCAACAGTTCACAAATATAAGTAACTTCGGCAATCCGAAAATAACCAAAACCGACAGGCATTCGTGAAAAAGACAGCTTTCAAACCGGAGGTCCTTCATTTGCCGCCCAGTTACAGAAAACTTGCCCGTTCGCTCAAAGAAAAAAAAGCACGGGACGAAACCCGACTCTTTCTGGCAGAAGGTGAAAAAATGGTCCACGAATTGCTGAAGTCGGAATACAGAATTGCATGGATAGCCGCAACCGGAGGCTGGATCAGGGAACACAGGCACGAATGCGCAGAAACGGAACTTTTTGAAGTTGATGATAACCTGCTGGCCGGCATAAGCACTTTGAAAACACCCAACCGTGTTCTCGCAGTGGTTTATATGCCTGAATCTCCCGTCCGGCAGATTCCGCCAGAAGCCGATCTCTGCCTGGTTCTCGATGGGGTGCAGGACCCCGGCAATACCGGTACCATTCTTCGCCTGGCCGATTGGTTTGACATCCGCTATGTGGTACTTGGGGAAACTTCTGCCGATTCTTTCAATCCCAAAACTGTACAAGCTTCCATGGGAAGCATTTTCCGGGTTCATGTTATCCGCGCCGAGGCAGGAACTATCTGCCGAACCATGCGCCAGAAAGGCTGGAACATTTACGGAATGGACCTTCAGGGAACAAATCTTTACAAGGCAGAACTTCAGCTTCCGGCAATGATTGTGCTGGGAAATGAGTCGCGCGGTTTGTCGGATGATATCCGCAGGGAGGTTACGCATTTCCTTACGATTCCCCGCGGAGGCCCCGGTTCGGGCGCTGAATCCCTCAATGTCGGAATGGCTGCCGCCATTGTCTGTGCCGAATTCCGAAGACGTCACCCAGGGCAGGCTATTCAAAATGAAAATTCAGCAAAATAATATGGGAGGAAAGCTGGTTCAAGCCAGTGGCAGAAAGGTCTCTGTCAAGAATATCGCGCATGCCGACTGAAAGCTTCAGTTCGGTTGACAATTTGAAATAGACCAGATAGAAATCCATTCCTACGCCAATTTCGCCATAAAAATCGAGCGGTTTCAGATTGATGCGAAGGGTTTCACCCTGCTCATTACCAAGTTTCAGCTTGTTTTCCTTTTTTGCGGCCATATCGTACCTGACACTGGTCCCTGCAATCAGATAAGGGCGTACATTATTCAGCCTTTCTCCCCTGTATTTTATCAGGAGCGGAAAATCAAGGTAGTTGCTTTCTACCTGTATCTGGCCGTATTGGACATTGGAAGAAACTCCGGTAACAAAAACATTCCGCTGTCCAAAAACAAGGCCGGGAAGGAAGCGGAGGGCAAAAGCATCATTGAACCGCAGTTCCGAAACAATGTTGACATTGAACCCGGGACTTAGCTGATAAAGGTCCATATAGAGCGAGTCGCCGCTTCCGGTATGAATGCTTCGGCTGTTGCGCTCAAAACTGAAATCCATGGCATTAAGGCCAACGCAGAAGCCAAAATGGATCTTTTTGTCATCTACTATCTGATAATTGAGAACTTTCTTTGCCTGACCAAATGAAATCATCCCGAAAGCCAGACACAACAATGCAAAAAGGAATATTCTCTTCAAAACCGCAGACGTTAATAATTTCACTTTAAGCCTTAACGAACAAAGCGCTAAAATATTATAAAATCGTTATTCATCCAATTTTTACGTGGCCGGGTTTAACGCCTGTATATATTCTCGCAACACCGAGGGTAACAGGAAAGGAATCAGCAACCGCAAATCCTGCGCCTCTCAGCATCCTGCAGAAATGCTCCCCCTGTGGAAAGGCCTCAGCAGATCTGTTAAGATACCTGTAAGCATCGGAATCTCCCGATACGAGCCTGCCAATAAAAGGGACAACCCTTCTGAAATAGAAGAGATACAGGTGGCGGAACAGGGGCAGGCGGGGTACGGAAAATTCGAGAATAGCAACCGTGCCGCCGGGACGAACTACCCGGAACATCTCTGAAAGACCTTTGGCGGGATTTCCGAAGTTGCGTACTCCGAACGCTACCATAACAGCATCAAAAGCATCAGCATCAAACGGTAATTTCTCTGCATCCGCAATAACACATTGAATTCTGTCCTGATAGCCTTTCCTTTGTATTTTGCTTGTGGCAATGCGAAGCATCCCTTCTGAAATATCCGTTGCAACAATCCGTGCCTTTAGCATTTCCGCAGCGAGTAATGAAAGATCGCCGGTACCTGCAGCAACATCAAGAATTTTTTCTGCTTTCCTGATTCCGGGCAGTCTGACCAGCTTTTTTCTCCAGCAACGGTCGGTATTGAAAGACAGTAAATGATTCAGCAAGTCATACCTTCGGGCTATGCGGTCAAACATGATGGTAACCTGCTCTTTTTTGTCTGACGACAATTCAGAATAGGGCCTGATTTCTTTTATACTCTCCATGGCTCCATTAACAGAACGGCAAAATTAGACTGTTTTTTCTCATTTACCTTTCCTGTGGAATTGTATTTTATATATTTGAGGACTTTTAAATGAACCACTATGATTGCAGTCATAACAGGTGCCACTTCAGGAATAGGCAAAGCCATTGCCTTTCAGCTGGCCGGACAGGGATACGATCTCATTCTCACCGGACGAAGGAAAAAACTGCTGGATGAAATAAGCCAAACCCTTGCTTCTGAATTTGGGATCAGGGTTCTTCCCCTGTGTTTCGACATCAGGAAAAGGGAAGAGACAGAAAAGTACCTTGGACATCTGCCGCCGGAATGGCAGGACGTTGATGTACTTATAAACAACGCCGGGCTGGCCGCGGGATTTCATCCCATTCATGAGGGAGACATAGCCGACTGGGAACAGATGATCGACACCAACATCAAAGGCCTTTTATATGCAACCCGTTTCATTGCGCCGCTTATGACAGCACGACGCGCCGGACACATTGTCAATATCAGCTCCATTGCGGGCAAGGAAGTATATCCCAACGGAAATGTTTACTGCGCCACCAAGCATGCTGTTGAAGGATTAACCAGGGGAATGCGAATTGACCTCCTTCCTTACGGTATAAAGGTAACCTCGGTCAGCCCGGGAGCAGTTGAAACGGAATTTTCGCTGGTCCGGTTCAAAGGCGATGAAAAGAGGGCAAAGGAAGTATATAAAGGATATCAGCCGCTGAAAGCTGAAGATGTTGCTGAGGCAGTATGGTTTGCCTTAAGCCGCCCGCCGCATGTAAACATTAACGATATATTGATTATGCCTGCAGCTCAGGCAAATGCAGTTTTTTTTGACAGGAAATAAACCGTAGAAGCATGGCAACAGCATCCTATCTTCGCCTGTTTACCGCCAGGGCATTTGAGTCAATGGGAGTTCCACCCGACGATGCAGCCCTTGTTGCTGATGTTTTTGTCAGGGCGGAAGAACGTGGCATCCCTTCCCACGGTATGCTGCGATTGAAAGATTATTATCTGCTCTGGAAAGAAAAGCGGATTAAAGCAGATCCGCACATCCGTATTGTCCATGAATCTCCATCTACTGCGGTTATTGATGCGGATAGGGCCATTGGAATGGTTGCTGCGGCGCGGTCCATGCGGCTGGCCATTGAAAAGGCAAATTCGTGCGGAACCGGATGGGTAGCTACCCGCAATTCAAATCATTTCGGCATTGCAGGATATTATGCCATGATGGCTCTTCCTCATGACATGATCGGTATTACCCTTTGTAATGCCAATCCTTTGGTCGCACCGACCTTTTCAGTGAGCCGCCTGCTGGGAACCAATCCGATTGCTGTTGCTATACCGGCAGGGAAATATCCGGCATTTGTAGCTGACTTTGCCACAACCCCCATTGCCCGGGGTAAACTTGCCATTGCGGCTAAAAAAGAAGAAAAAGTTCCTCTGGGATATGTTCAGGATGCCCTTGGGTATCCTTCGGATGACCCCGATATTCTCAGGCGCGGAGGAGCAATGCTTCCCCTGGGAAGTGACAGGATACATGGAAGCCACAAAGGCTATTGCCTCAGTGCCCTGGTTGATATCTTTTCCTCTCTGCTGTCAGGAGCCAATTTTGGGCCTTTCGTTCCCCCGTCCATTGCTTATCTGCCGCTGCCTCAGAATCAGCCGGGACTCGGTACCGGCCACTTTTTCGGAGCCATGCGCATTGATGCCTTCCGCCCTGCCGAGGAATTCAAAGCAATGATGGACCTGTGGATTGAAACCTTCAAAAAGGCAAAACCCGCTGAAGGACAGGAAAGAGTTTATATTCCGGGGGAAATTGAACGAGAAGCGGAAGAAAAAGCCGCCCGCGAAGGAATTACCATCCTCCCGGCAGTGATCAACGACGTGAAAGAAGTAGCTTCCGCCCTTGGCATTGAATTCAATCCTGACTGAGATTCACTGAATACCCCGTACTAACCTTCATTGTTCATAAATCCCTTGTCTTGAATCAGCTCAAGAAACTCCCTGGAAAAGAAGCGGTTGTCTTTTGCCGTATAACGGACATCGGTAAAAACCTGAGCCAGAGTTTTCTTTTTATTCTCCTCCACAAATTTCCTGCTGGCCGGCAGATTTTCCTTCTCCCTGTATAAATTATCAATATCAGCCGGTGAATAGTCATGATACACTTCGTTATGAACGACCGCTTCCAGCGGTAAACGATCGGTCAGCGGCGGATCTTCGGCCGGAGTTCCCATTACCATAGCTGCCACAGGAACCACCAAACCGGGGAGTTGCAATATCTCGCTGAACTTCTTCGCCATATAGGTAACCGTACCAAGGTAACAGATTCCCAGTCCATGCGCTTCAGCAGCCAGTGCTACATTTTCCGAAACAAGCAAGGCATCGATTGCGGCTGTGAAAAAGGAAAGAAAATTGTCATAACCCGGTTCAGCATCCCGGTACAGGCACCATTTGGAAAAACGGTTAAAATCAGCACAGAATGTTATGTGAACCGGAGCTTCCAGAACCATATTCTGTTTGAAATGTGCTTCCCATAGTTTCTGCCTGAGCCCCGGATCAGTAGTAACAATCATGCTGTAAACCTGCATGTTGCCTGTTGTGGATGCACGCGTTCCGGCCTCCAGAATCTGACTGAGGACATCAGGCGGAACCGGATCAGGTCTGTATCTGCGAATGGAACGATGCTGAAGAATTGTTTCTTTCATATCTGTTCAATTTTACTAAATACCCTTAATGATACCAGCTGGACGGTGACAAAGTTTATCGCGCCAGTGTGGCAAAGCTATAAAATTAAAGTTGTATTGAAGGTTTTTGTTTTTCCCGATCTGGTAGTAAAAAAAAGACCATTTTCCCGGTCGCAGGAATTTTTCTTCAATGCGTTTGAGCCTTTCTGATTATCAATCAAGCAGTTATTCTTTTGTTATTTTTTTTGTTATACAATTTAGTTTTATCTGATAAAATACTATATTTACAGAGTTATTTTAAACAAAATTGTCGATTTTGCTATGAAACGGCTGGTAATCCTGGGGTTTATTGTACTGGTAACCCTGCTTACTGTTTGTTCATGCAATGAGCATGTGTGTCCTGCTTACGCGGATACGGCTACTGAACAATCATGTCAGGCTAACACATGAAAAACAATGCATATGAAACCCACATGTTTTACAAACACAATCACAGCGGTAATAAAATGCCGAACATGTGGGTTCCATCATACCATTAAAAATTAATTTGATTATGATGAAAACAAAAATTATTCGTTTGGTATCGGTGGTTTTACTTTGTCTGTTTGTTGGGGGGACTGTACTTACAAGCTGCAGTGAAAAAGCCTGCCCCGCTTACTCAGATACCCAGCCGGTTAAACGATAAGAGAATTTATTACCTGCAAAAAATGCAGGTTATTACGGCTGATCACAGAGCAGAGAAATCTGCTCTTTATGTTTATTGGTAATAAATTTTCCCCCGGATTTTGTTTAATGGTCTGTCGCTACCTAAAAAAGGAAACCATGCAAACATTCTTTCGTTCGTCAGTATTGCGGTTTCTTACGATGGTCATTGCGTGGCTGTTTTCCACTCATTTTGCCTCAGGCCAGGGTGAAATTGATACCCAGAAAAAGATTTTTTACCGTGATGAGAGTTCTCTCGGAATACTGCTTAATTCAAACGGTTTTGGAGTAAGTTACCGTTACGGTTGGTGGCTGGACGCAAGGAACAAAAAACTATGGGAAGGTGATTTTGTAACCCTTAAGCATCCCAAGGAAGTAAGGTATCCGTTTCTTTATCCCAATTCCCGGTCGTTTATCTATGGCAAACTGAACACGGTTTTTAATTTCCGGGTAATGCGCGGACACCAGTACGAAATGTACCGTAAAGTGGACAAGGGCGGAATATCGGTTAAATACTACTATAGTGCGGGATTGTCAGCTGCAGTCTACAAACCGATCTATTATGACATTTACATTATGCCGGTTGGCGATTTTTACCGGATTGAATCACGAAAGTTTGATCCTTCCTATCACCCGGCTCAGTATGCTGGGCGTTCATCCTTTTTCAAAGGGTTTAATGAAATAAAAGCACTGCCGGGTATTTCCGGGCGATTTGGGGTAAGTTTCGATTACAGCACCGTTGATGCCGCTCTTCACGCTCTGGAAGCCGGTGTTGTGGTGGATGTTTTCCCGAAAAAAATCCCTATCATGGCGACCAAACAAAACAATCAGGTTTTTCTGACCCTGTTTGTCAGCTATCGTTTCGGGAAAATCATTGACCGGTTGAAAGGGGAAGAATGGGATAAGCCTTCTGCAGAAGGCCAGCCGGAAAAGGGAAAAGAATAATCTCCAATCTTTTAAAAGGGATCCTCTTCATTTTGATGATTCGTGTTTAATTGTTACCTTTGGGCTTCTTTAAAAAAGGTAATTTATTGTCAAATAAATCTGATTGTATTATGGCTAAGATTAAAATTGGAATTAACGGTTTCGGGCGCATTGGCCGCCTCGTTTTCCGTGTTGCTGTGAATCGTCCTAATATTGAAGTCGTTGGAATTAACGACCTGATTGATGTGGATTACATGGCTTACATGCTCCGGTATGACACAGTTCATGGTCAGTTCAAAGGAACGATCGACATCAAGGATGGCAAGCTGGTGGTTAACGGACATCCCATACGTGTTACCGCTGAAGCAGATCCTGCCAATCTGAAATGGAATGAAGTTGGTGCCGAATATGTGGTCGAATCAACGGGGTTGTTCCTGACCAAAGAAAAGGCAGAAGCTCACATCAAGGCTGGTGCAAAAAGGGTTATTATGTCAGCACCTTCCAAAGATGACACCCCCATGTTTGTTTACGGTGTGAACCACAAGAAATACACCAAGGATCTTGCCATTATTTCAAATGCATCCTGCACCACCAACTGTCTTGCCCCGATTGCCAAGGTACTGCATGATAATTTCGGCATTGTGGAAGGGCTTATGACCACAGTACATGCCACTACAGCCACGCAGAAGACTGTTGATGGTCCTTCCAAGAAAGACTGGAGAGGTGGACGTGCTGCTGCCGCCAATATTATTCCCTCCTCAACAGGTGCAGCAAAAGCTGTTACCAAAGTTATTCCCGAACTGAAAGGAAAACTTACCGGTATGGCTTTCCGTGTTCCTACCGTCAATGTTTCTGTGGTTGACCTTACCTGTCGGCTTGAAAAAGCTACCACCTATGATGAAATCAAGGCTGCCATGAAAGCTGCCTCTGAAGGTGAACTGAAAGGTGTTCTCGGTTATACCGAAGATGCTGTTGTTTCTTCCGACTTCATCGGCGATCCAAGGACCTCCATCTTTGATGCAGAAGCCGGGATCATGCTGAACCCCAATTTTGTCAAAGTTGTATCCTGGTATGACAACGAATGGGGTTACTCATCCAAAGTCGTTGACATGATTGAATACATGGATACAGTGAAGTAAAACGCACTTTAATTTTGAAAGCCGGTAAGTTTATTACCGGCTTTTTTTTATGCATTAAACCCACATTGCTGCATTAAAAATGCACAATCCCAACCAACAGGAAATAATTTCAGCACCTGGGAAAAAAGTTTTGCAGGACAGATTATTATGATTCCGGGACCGGAACAAATTCAAACGGGATCTTCAACAGCATCTGCAATGATTCTCCCGCTTCAAGAATGATCTCATCATCCTCTTCATATACCCAGCGGACAATCAGTTCGGATGCATCTCCAAGAAGCTCCACCAGTGTTTTCAGAAGATGAAGGACATTTTTTACGGAGGCACTGTTAAGATATTCAAAGCGGAAGGTAAGAACGGTTTTTGCGGCGGGAGAAACAGCGTATTCGTTAAACCAGCTGATAAGTTCATCAAATAACTCCTGCGGATTTTCAGGAATGCACCGTCCTTGAAAGTTCATCTCGCCTGAAGCGGTTAGACGGACAAAAGGAGTAACCGAACTGCCCTTAAGGATCAAATCGTCCATATTCCTGCAATACTACTCATAATGAAGTGATACAATGGGGTCAACTTTTGCTGCTTTCTGCGCCGGGAAATAACCCGAAACAAGCCCGACAAGAAAACAAAGCAAAACCCCTGATATAATCCATTCCCAAGGCACAATAAAAGGAGATTTCATTGACATGGAAACCAGGTTTCCAATCAGCATGCCGAGCAAGGTCCCTGCCAGCCCTCCAAACTGGCCGATCAGGATAGCCTCGAACAGGAACTGCTGCCGGATGGTGGATGCTTTTGCCCCAATTGCTTTTCTAATTCCGATTTCCGTTGTGCGCTCGGTAACGGAAACAAGCATGATATTCATCAAACCCACAGCCGCACCAAACAGAGTAATAATTCCGATAACCGTGGCTGCCAGTGTAACGTATTTAAGGTTTTGAATGAGCATCCGGGCCAGGTTATCGCTTTTCACAATATTGAAATCGCTTTCGTCCTTCACATCCAGATTCCGCACTATTCTGAAAACACCCTCTGCTTCACCAATTGCGGCGTCCATGAAATTCGGGTTATCCGGCCTGACATTGATGGAATAATTCATTCTTGGACGCGAAAAATATTGTCGGACATTGGTATAGGCAAGCAGACAAACTTCATCGCTCCCTCCACCGAAACCTGAGCCTTTTTCCTTCAGCACACCAATTACTCTGTACTTTCCGGCTCCAACGGTAATCAGCTTATCAATCGGATCCTGATTTTTGAAAAGCTTTCGTTCCAGACTTTTTCCTATTACAGCATAGGGAACGTTTCTTAAAATCTCATCGGCCAGAAAAAAACGACCTTTGTCGATCTCGTATCCGGCGGTAATTAAATAATTTTCATCAACACCCATTATACGAATATTCGGATCGCTTTTTTCGTTGGCAAATTTGACCGTACCGGTTGATGTGGCAAATACCGAAATGGACACCGTTGCCGGAAAATTATATACCTTCTTAAAATCCTCTGCCTGCTTGTAGGATATGTAATCATAATTTTTTGAACGGTACCGTTCACTGCCGATCTGAATAAAAACACCCCTGCTCTGGATTGCAAAGGTATTGGCACCCATAAATGCGAACTGTGTATTAATTGCTCCTTTAATGGCATCAATAGAGGTAAGAATTCCCACCAGAGCCATGATTCCAAATGCGATAATAAACATGGTGAGTATGGAACGTACCATATTGGTGCGGATAGAACCTATGGCTATTCTCAGATTCTCGAGTACAACAGGAGGCAGGCTTATTTTCCTCAGCCAGTTCATATCCATATCAATGTTCCATTTGATTTATTCCGCAAACAAAATTTCCCGTCACAATCCCAAAGGTACAAATAATTCCCTCAACTTTTGCCCGTCACACTGCAAACAATTCCTGTCAAAAGGGTGTTTTAAAAGATGTTGAAAGCATAAAAGCTGCAAAAACCATAGAGATTAATAACAGAATATCCATTCAACCATTTTTTGCAATGTGCCGAATACCCGTAAAAATTATTATTTTGCAACCCCCGGAAAATTTATGCGACCAATATGAAAAATAAACAGCATCAGCCATTTGATTCCGACATGATCCGGAAGGTTTATTCGATGTATCCCGAACGCATTGCCGGCGCCCGTGCCTTATTAAAAAGGCCGCTGACACTGACGGAGAAAATTCTTTATGCCCATCTGGCCGAACCGGAGAATCAGGTTGTTTATCGCAGAGGGACAGATTATGCTTTGTTTCGTCCCGACCGTGTTGCCATGCAGGATGCTACTGCTCAGATGGCCCTGTTGCAGTTTATGCAGGCACGGATTCCAAAAGTAGCTGTTCCGGCAACTGTTCACTGCGATCATCTCATTCTGGCAAAACAGGGAGCTGAAAAGGATCTGGCCGAATCCATGATCACCAATAAAGAAGTGTATGATTTCCTCGCCAGCGTATCTGCAAAATACGGCATTGGTTTCTGGAAACCCGGGGCAGGGATCATTCACCAGGTTATTCTTGAAAACTATGCATTTCCCGGGGGAATGATGATTGGCACTGATTCCCATACCGTTAATGCCGGAGGCCTGGGTATGGTAGCCATCGGGGTAGGAGGAGCCGATGCAGTGGATGTACTGGCAGGCATGCCATGGGAACTGAAGTTCCCCCGACTTATCGGCGTTAAACTCACCGGAAAGCTGAACGGGTGGACTTCGGCAAAGGATATCATTCTCAAGCTTGCCGGAATTCTTACTGTTAAAGGAGGTACAGGATCAATTATCGAATATTTCGGGCCGGGAGCAAACACACTTTCAGCTACAGGGAAGGCTACGATCTGCAACATGGGAGCCGAACTGGGTGCCACTACATCGCTTTTCGGTTTTGATGAAAAGATGAGCCGGTACCTCAGGGCCACCGGGAGATCAATGGTGGCTGACATGGCTGAGGAAATAGCTGATGACCTGAGAGGTGACCCTGAAGTGTATGCTGCACCCGAAATGTATTTTGACCAGGTAATCGAACTGGATCTCACCAAGCTGGAACCGCATATTAACGGTCCTTTCACACCCGACAAAGCATGGCCCCTCTCGGAATTTGCCCGCGCTGTTTGGGAAAATGGATATCCTGAAAAACTGGAAGTTGGATTGATAGGTTCCTGTACCAATTCTTCGTATGAAGACATTACCCGGGCGGCTTCTGTTGCGCGTCAGGCATTGGAGGCAGGAATAAAAGCCAGAGCTGAATTTACCATTACCCCCGGTTCGGAACAGGTTCGCTATACAATGGAAAGAGACGGCCTGCTCGGCATTTTTGAAGAACTGGGCGGAGTTGTGCTGGCCAATGCCTGCGGGCCATGTATAGGCCAATGGGCGCGTCACAGAAAAAGCGGAGAAGAAAAAAACTCCATCATTACTTCCTTTAACCGCAATTTTGCCAGACGCAATGACGGTAATCCTAATACCTATGCTTTCGTAGCCTCCCCGGAAATTGTCACAGCCCTTACCATAGCTGGTGATCTGACCTTCAATCCGCTGACGGATGCTGTAAAAACCCCGGATGGAAAAGAATTTCGTTTCAGGGAACCGGAGGGGACTGAACTGCCTGAAAAAGG
>JAAYUG010000120.1 GCA_012517825.1 Bacteroidales bacterium
ATTTTTTACTTACTTTCAAAATGTATATATTTGTTTCATAAAACGCAAGCATATGCATCTACTGGGATTTGATGAACAATGGCTTAACGAAAGGGGAGCAATCCATACTGCTACCGAAATTGCCGGACAACCTGAGCTTTGGCTTAAGACGTACTCCCTGATCAAAGCCAAAAAAGAGGAAATAGCAGGTTTTCTGAAACAGGCAGTTGCAGAAGCCTCCAGGATTATCCTTACCGGGGCAGGTACCAGTGCGTACATTGGATTGTCTCTGCACAGTGTTTTTGGCAAATGCCTCCACCGCCATACTTATGCAATACCCACAACAGATCTTGTTTCTCATCCGGCAGATTACTTTTTTCAGCAGGAAACCCTTCTCCTTATCTCCTTTGCCCGCTCGGGTAACAGTCCGGAAAGTACGGCAGCAGTGGCTCTGGCCGATAAACTCTGCGGGAAGGTATATCATCTGGTAATTACCTGTGATGCAGAGGGACAGCTGGCAAAATGTTCTACTGATTCACCCAGATATAATCTGGTGTTGCCGCCTGAATCCAATGACCAGGGCCTGGCGATGACTGGCAGTTATACCTCCATGCTTTTGGCAGGTTTTCTGATTGCCCGCCTCAGAGAACTGGAAGCTCTTACACCTCAGGTTGAAACACTTTACCGTTACGGGCGGCGTATCCTTGATGATTTCTCAGCTCCGTTAAAAGATGTGGCTTCAATGGATTTTAAACGGGCTGTTTTTCTTGGTTCCGGGCCTTTGTTTGGCACAGCAACTGAATCTCAGCTTAAACTGCAGGAATTAACTGATGGGACCATCGTATGCAAGAACGATACCTTTTTGGGTCTACGTCATGGCCCTAAGGCAGTAATTGATGAAACAACTTTGGTGGTTTTTATTTTCTCCAATGACCCTTATGCATGGCAATATGAAAGAGACCTGGTTCTGGACATAAGAAAAGGCAAACCACCTCTTTACACAATCGGACTTTTCGAAACCCCGGTAAACGGTCTTGTTTTTGACCTGGACATTCAGCTTTCCGATGCAGGCAGTCGTCTCGAAGAAGCACTGCTGACAGTATGTGACATAATTCCCGGCCAGCTGCTTGGTTTCTATAAGTCGCTGGCTCTTAACCTGAGCCCCGATAACCCTTCTGTAAGCGGAGCCATCTCAAGAGTAGTTGAAAACGTGCATATTTATTCTTATTAAAAGCTGTATCGTGGTATGAACAAGGAAGTGCGTGAACGAGCCGGAAAGGCGGGCCTGCCTCTGATGGATTATATCCTAATGCGGATAAAGAAACTGAAGGAAGATACCGGCATCAACCGGACGGTTTTTGCTGTCTGTCCCAATTCTGTTTCTGTTATTAAAACAGCACTGAAAGCCGCCAAACGATGGAATGCTCCTGTTAAATTTGCAGCCACCCTTAACCAGGTGGATGTTGACGGAGGTTACACCGGCCTTACGCAGGCTGAATTTGTTAACACAATCCGGCAGTATGCCCGTGCTATTCATCTTGAAGTTCCGGTGATCGTAGCGATTGACCACGGAGGTCCCTGGCTGAAAGACCGCCATACTCTTGAAAAATGGAGTTATGATGATACCATGGCGGCTGTCAAGAAATCATTTGAAGAAGCTATTATGGCCGGGTATGATTTGATTCACATTGATCCTACGGTAGATATTACCTTGCCGGAAGGAAAGCAGATTGCCATAGAGACAGTTGTCGAGCGAACTGTTGAATTGTTGTTGCATGCCGAAAAGTTTAGGGAGGCAAATGGATATCCGAAAATAGCCTACGAAGTGGGAACTGAAGAAGTGCACGGAGGACTGGCTGACCTTGCCACATTTACCCGGTTTCTGGATTTGCTGAAGAAAAGGCTGAAAGAAGTCAACAAGGAACATGTATGGCCTTGCTTTGTTGTTGGTAAAGTCGGTACCGATCTGCACACTACTGATTTTGACCCGGAAGTTGCCGGAAGGCTTGCCGGGATAGCTGCCCGGTATGGAAGTGTTATTAAAGGGCATTATACAGACAATGTGAAAAACCCGGAAGCATATCCGCTGTCGGGAATGGGTGGTGCCAATGTTGGGCCGGAATTTACCGAAAGAGAATACGATGCTTTATTGGAACTGGAAAGAATTCATTCTGGTTTGCTCATAGAGGGTAAGACGGGCAGAAGAGTTCCGATAAGGGAACTTCTCAAACAAGCTGTTGTAGATTCTGGTCGCTGGCGTAAATGGATTCGTCCGGGTGAAAACCGGGAGAATTTTTACACCAATGATCCGGAGCGACAGGAATGGCTGATTAAGACAGGATGCCGTTATATCTGGGAAAAACCGGAAATTGTAGCGGCCAGGCACCATGTATATGAAAATCTGAGGTTGCAGGGTATTGATGCAGAATCTATTGTGGAAGCCCATATCGGGAGAGCCATGGATAAGTACTTTGCTGCCTTCAACCTGGCCGGTTTGAATAATCTGTTGTAAGAAACTGACGGTAAGATTAATTTTATCAGACAAGGAAAACAGCAAGAGATGAAAAAAGAATTTGATGTGCTGGTTGCCGGCGAACTGAATGTCGATATTATTCTCAATAACATTCAGGCGTTCCCGGAGATAGGAAAAGAAATTCTTGCCAACGACATGTCGGTTGTACTGGGAAGTTCTTCGGCTATCCTGGCGAGCAATCTCAGTTCCCTCGGAACCAGGGTGGCTTTTACCGGCAAAACAGGTAAGGATGTTTTTTCGGAAATTGTCTTCGGATCACTTAACAGGAGAGGAGTGGATTGCAGTCGTGTTATCCGGGACGAACGATATCCGACCGGAGCGACCATCGTGCTGAACTATGGCCAGGATAGGGCCAACATTACTTTTCCCGGTGCAATGAATCATTTTGGAATCAACGATATTGATTTTGAATTTTTGTCCCGGGCAAAACATTTGCATTTTTCTTCATGCTTTATCCAGCCTGAAATGAAAAAGAGCCTGCCGGAATTATTCCGTATGGCAAAGAAAGCAGGTCTGACAACTTCCATGGATCCGCAGTGGGACCCGGAAGAAAAATGGGAACTTCCCCTGGAAGAACTCATGCCCTATGTTGATGTGTTTATGCCGAATATCATGGAATTGAAGTATATTACCGGTGAAAAGACCCTTGAAGATGCTGTACGGAAGTTGAGTAAACTGGCCAATATATTGGTTGTAAAGAACGGTGAGGAAGGAGCATGGTTATGGGATGGTAAAAGCCTTAGCCATCAACCGGCGTTTAAAAATGAGCAGGTTGTGGATTGCATTGGTGCCGGCGATAGTTTTAATGCTGGTTTTCTTTCTGAATATGTAAAAAAGTCTTCGCTGAAAAAATGTATGGAGACGGGCGCTCTCATGGGAGCCATTAATACCACGCAGGCAGGAGGTACTGCAGCTTTTGAAGACTATGATACAGTCAGGTCAGTGGCAAGGGAGCGTTTTAATTATAATCTATGATGCTATGTTGTTACAGGAGAAAATGTTAGAACTTTATCGGGCGAAAAAAGCCATCCTGGCGGCTAATTTTTATAACTATGAGACCCTTTCTGGCATTCTGCAGGCAGCGGTTTCATTAAATCAGCCAGTAATATTGCAACTTTCCGAAAGTTCCATTTCCTATATGGGACTGGCAGTAGCTTCCGGCATGGCCCGCAGTGCCATAAGGGAGTACAGGGCACAGGCATGGCTTCATCTTGATCATGGCAGTACGGTGGAAATGGTGAAAAAATGCCTGGATGCCGGCTTTGATTCAGTTATGATTGATGCCAGCGAAAAACCGTTTGAAGAAAATGTAAAAATCACAAAAAAAGTGGTCAAGCTGGCAGAATCATACAGGGCTTGTGTGGAGGCGGAGCTGGGATTTGTGGCAAAACTCGGCCAGGAATATACCGAAGCAGGGTTTACACAACCGCAGGATGCATTGAATTTTGTTGAAGCTACGGGAGTGAATATGCTTGCAGTTGCTGTTGGATCAGCCCACGGATTCTATAAAAAGCCACCGCAGCTTGATATATCTCTTCTTTCCTCCATTTCCCACACTGTAAAAATCCCGCTTGTATTGCACGGAAGTTCCGGGATCCCTGATGAAATGCTGCAGGATGCTGTCCGCAACGGAATTTGCAAGATCAACCTGGCAACGGAAACCAAAAACACCTTCATGAAAGCCTTGCAGGAGATTCTGAAGGATAACCAGGAAATTGACCTTCGGAAGGTTTTCCCTCCTGCAACAAAGAAAGTAGCTGAACTGATTGAATCCAAAATAAAAACAATTATGAATGCTTAATTAAAAAATTATGATAAACAGCAAAAAGATATCCGTTTTCTCCCTGATTCTGATAATGTATAGTGTGAGTGCCTTTTTTTTAACGGCACAGGACGTAAATAATCTGCTGTTGCGCAATTACCGGCCAAAGTCGTTGTATAAGATTCCGGTCACACAGGTACAGAAAGCTGCATTTCCAGTAATTGATATGCATTCACATCCATATGCCCGGTCAGAAAAGGAAATTTCGGATTGGGTAAAAATTATGGATTCCTGCGGAATTCAGAAAACGATCATTTTAAGTATGGCAACCGGTGCAGAGTTCGATTCTATTATGGAACTGTATGGTAAATATGGCGATAGGTTTGAGGTATGGTGTGGCCTGGATTACACCGGATATGATACCCCTGACTTTCCTGCTTCGGCTGTGCGCGAGCTGGAAAGATGCTATAAAAAGGGTGCGCGGGGAGTAGGTGAGCTGGGTGACAAAGGCCTGGGCTTGTTTTACTCGCATCCCGTTCCGGCCTGGGGAATGCATATTGATGATCCCCGTTTGAAACCGGTATTCCAGAAATGTGCCGAACTGCATATGCCGGTAAATATTCATGTGGCTGATCCTGTGTGGATGTACGAGAAAATGGATTCGACCAACGATGGGCTTATGAATGCTTTCGAATGGAAAATTGATCTTTCAAAACCTGGCATTCTTGGCCTTGACCAGCTTGTTCAGACACTGGAAAATGCAGTAAGAGAAAATCCCAAAACCATTTTTATTGCCTGCCATTTTGCCAACCTGAACCATGATCTGGATCGTCTGGGCCGTATGCTGGATACCTACCCTAATTTCTATGCTGATATTTCGGCCCGTTACGCTGAATCGGCAACGATTCCGCGCTATATGCAGAATTTCTATAAAAAGTATCAGAATCGCCTGCTTTATGGAACAGATATGGGATTTTCTCCCTCTATGTACCGGGTCACTTTCCGGATTCTTGAAACAGCTGACGAACATTTCTATGAGATCAGTCAGTTTGGATATCATTGGGCTCTTCATGGTTTTGCCCTGCCCCGGACTGTGCTGAAAAAAATCTACAATACCAATGCTACTCGCATTATAGAAAAATACAAATAACCTTATAAGCAAAACTTTTTCTGTATGAAAACAAATAATTTTTACCTTTTTTTTCTTGGTTTGTTTTTGCTTTCTTCCTGCCATAAAAGCATTCAAATTCAGCACGGAAAGACGAAACTGGAAATAAACGGTCGGATGTATACCCGACTCAATGCCCTTATTCCCGGAAGCAAGCCTCTGATGGATGATTTCTTTCCTTCCGAATACCTGGTAACAAAAAGATTCGTATTACGGGATTTTGTTCTGCAAAAATCAGATTCGAAGACTTTTGACGGAAAATCCGGGAAAGAGGAGCATAACCTTGTCAGC
>JAAYUG010000121.1 GCA_012517825.1 Bacteroidales bacterium
CACACTGCCCAGGGTTTCGAAGGCACCGTAAAAGATTCCCTTCACGGAGATATTTTTAACCACATAAAGGTAATTGAGCAGGACCGTTGCGAGCATAGGAATGGACCGGTATGCATGGGTTATATCGAGGTAAACCTCGGCCTGCTCAGGCACCTGTTCATATACGGCATTAAAAATAGCCCAGATTTCCTGTTCATTCAAACCATCAGGGATGTCTTTCTCAATAAGGTTTGTATGTGAAACCCAGGGGACAAGGCAGGCTTTCAGGCCGGGATAATTATTTTCCGTTTTTCTTTTGCTTCCTGAAAAAAGCTTCATCCATCTGGCTGAAAACTTACCGGAAGGTTCAGCGGGGTCAGGGCAGGGTTCCCAGTTTCTATTCCGGGCGTCCCTGGTGAGAAATATGACGATGCGGTCGCCAGGGCCGAAATCATTGCAAAACATCCGCACCAGGGCTTCCTGTATAAAATGAACTCCGGTTATGGTTTCCTTTCCTGCATAACTGTAGTTGCAGGATATATAGCGGTTTGTGCCAAGAAAAGAAAGAAATACAGACGGCATTTGCTGAAATTTTCCTTGACCTAAAATACGAAAAAACCTGTTCGCTGTTCACAATCAAGATGGTATTATTAACAGAATCCGGTTTACTTATTAACCGATAACCTGTATGAAGAAAAAAACAGGCCAAATAAGGAGAAAGAAAAAACGATTTGTTAGAGAGTTATTTCCGTTAATTGTTGCGATCAATGCTCTGAATAACCTTACTGCAATTCTCTTTAGTATTTGTGATAAGTACGTTGGCAGCAGCAGGATTTTCTCGCATACCGGCATGGTTTATATCGTTGCGAAGATCACTGAAGTTTTTCCATAAAGCCCTCAGTTCATTCAGGTAAATGAGCTTATCGGGCGTCAACCCGGAGGGTAAAGGCTCTGTATTTTTTTCATTCAATATGTCTTCGGCACATTGTCTATCATTAATCATGTGGAATTTCAGAAGAAGACAAACTTCAGAAACAAGCAATTCTCTTGCCAGTGTAATGGCCTGCTGGTATTGCCCCGTATCGAGGTAATACTGAACAATAGCGGCCTGGGCCTTCAGGTCTTCGTTGTTTTCTTTACTAACAATCATCTCTTTGAATGTACCGGCCATCTGATCGAGTAAAGAAGCAAGGGGTCTTGCCTGCGGGATATTTGCCACATCCTTTTTCGATTGTTCTATTGCTTCGGGCAGTTCTCTGGCTAAATCAAGAACCTTAAAAGTTCGCACCAACGAAAGGGCATCAGAAAGGTCGCCGAGCTTATTTCCAAGGTTTTTCAACCCTTTGGGTTTATAATCTTTTTCTTGCCTGTACCAGGTATTTTGAATTTCATGGGTGATCTGTTTGAGTTGGTCGGCTTTTCCTATTTTTATAAAGTAATCGGTTGCAAACGACCAGGTAATGATGTCGAGGAAAGGGGTGAGTTCAAAAACTGGGGAAATATTGGTTTCCGTATTCCTTGCCTCATAGGCTCCGTAAAAAATATGACGGATGGTCACCTTTTTGGTTACCTTCAGGTAAACGGCAACGGCCAGTGTCAGCATGGGCAGGCTCCGGAAGCCATGGGTTACATCGATCACCAACTCGCTGTATTCGGGGATGGAAGAGGCTATTTTTTCAAAAATTTCCCACAGCTCGTCCTCGTTTCTGCCATCGGGAATAGAAATGCATTCAAAAGAAGGGAGGGTCTGAAGTTCTTTATAGTGTGTTTCTTTTGACTTTTCCGTCATCAGAACAAATATTCTCTCAAAAGGGAAAAACTCAGAAAGCGCTTGAATTATAACCCGAACCGGAACTGATTTTTTTCCATTCCATTCATAGATGGTTTCATTATAATTGCCTGTGCCGACAAAGGAAAGGAGAATCATACGATTTATTTAATACTAAGCTTAATAAACCCCATTGGCATAAAATGAAAGCCTTTATCCTTTAAATTTCTAAAGACGATTTTGCGGGATTTATAAGCAGGAGGCTTACCCTGTGAAGGAGCCAAATAGTGGTTGTCAGGAAACTTCCAGTTACCGGTAATTCCGTGAAAACCTGAACCAAAGCCCATATGAAGCAGGCATTCATTGCTTTGCTCAGGAATATAATCTAAAAGGTCATCAATCGATTGAATAATCAAGCCGGTATCACTTTCGTCATCATCATAATGTTCAAAAAAATTCTTTTCAGCAAGCAGATAACGGCGTGTATGCTGATTAATCAAACCAAAAATGGCCTGCAATGTATTTATATTATTAAAAGAGGTAAAATGCTCCGGGGTCCTTCTATTCCTGCTGAGATAATCGAAACGTTCGTTTTTAATGCGGATAAAGCCACTGGAAATAGAATTTGTTGGAAATGTTTCGCAACAAATAACAAAACCCTTCGATGCAAATTTAGGTCCTGAGGCCCTGCGGTCATGTTTCCAACCAGCCCTATATTCTCCTTTGTCATTGATTAGATTAAAAGTTTTTATTTTATCAATTCGTGATTTTTCAAAACTAAAATCGCCCACCTGAAGCAACGACATCAGGTTGTTTTCAATAGGGCCGAGCAGAATTTTTTCATCAGGGGGGGCATTTTTTCTATTGTTGTTATTGTTCCTATTATGCTGTTCATACAAATGCGTAATGATTACAGAACGGATAGCGCCTTTAAGAGAAGAACCGGGAATATAAGGGATTCTTTTATCTCCGGCAGGAATGGTGGTAAGGGGCAAAATCTCTTTTTCAGGCTCATAAGAACAATCAATCTTAGCTATTTGAAAGTCCTCAGGTTTAATCTTGCGGGTATTCAGCAGGTAGTTGCCAAATTTATCGGTCTGACCCGAAGAAAGCAATGAAAGAAATGCTGCCCGCTCGTTTTCGCTGAGCGTTTGAAAGATTTTCGGAAGATCAACAATAATGATCTTCTTTTCACCTTTTACATAAAAGAAATCAATGTCCTTAACCAGTTTCTTTTCCTGTCCTGCACCGACGTGTACAGGGGTTATTATTTTTGCTTCAACCGTATAATTCATAATCATTCATTATTCAGTTCTGCAGGGAATAAAAAATCCAAGGCCGACCCGGTAAACCGGATGTTCGAGCTTGCGGGGCGTTTGCAATGGAGTAATATCGGCATTTTTCCCGGAAACTGATACCGATGGCTGATTGAGTAAGAATATGGAACCTTCAGTAAACATGTAAATTGAGCGTTTCCGGTACGACAGGTATGGTTCGCTGATCCATCCCCCTCTTTTAATGAACTGATATCTTGCCTTATCATCGAGCATGGAATTCAGTTGTTCAAAATTTTCAGGGCAGAACAGGGAAAGGGAAACCGCATGGGAGGCATTTTCAGGGAAATTGAAAGAAAGTACACCATATTCGGCAGTAAACCTCCCCATACCTACCGAACGGTCTGTACCCAGTCCTTCATCCTGAAGAAGGTCAAGGGCTGTCTTTACCCGACTTTCCCATTTTGCATCAAGATAGTGAACAAGGCAGAAAAGCCCTGCATGGGGTTTAAAGAGGGTTTTTTCCACATAGAAGGGCCGCGTGTCTTCCCTGTCATCCCTGGGCCTCATGATACGAGGAACAATATGTTTTTCCGATAGGGGGAAAAGTTTTTCGTCAAGACTTTCCGACATAAACTGCCCATGGATATGCCTGTCATCAGTAACATCAATCGGCTGTTCGAGCCTCTGAGCAAAAAAATGCTGGTCGTAATAGGCTACCTTCTTGAATTTCTTCACCAATTCCTGGGGCAGTTCATTGCGGGTTTTGTCTTTAACGATTTTGGGAAAGAAATAAACGAATTCTGAATCATTTTTCTTAACAAAGGGAAATAAGCTGGTAATGGCAAAGCATGCACCGGGTTTTTCCGCAAATTCTGCAATCCATTGGTTTTTCCCCAGCATAGCCCACATATGGATGATTGCCGAGTACAGGGTATCGGAACGAATACCAGCTTCACCTTTTCCGTAATCACCACGTGCCGTGCTTATATGAACCGGTTCAATGAACCGGAAACGTATTACCTTAAAATCCATTGTTTTATACTTCAGAATACGACTTTATATCTTTTTTTTCAATAGAATCCCAATTGATATGAAACTTAACCTGGCCATAGCCTCTTGAGCCGCTGCCCCCAAGATAGTCGTCTTCGAGAAGTTTGATTCCTTTCTTCAAAAGGCTGAGGAAGTTCTTCTCATTTTCCAAGGCTTCCTGTTCGTCACCATCTCTGGTAATAATGTTAATAATCATTTCCACATCAAATTGGGCTCCGGCCGGAATTCGTTCAATTTGCCTCGGATGTTCAGCAGTACCTTTGATTCTGTTGATAACATTTTCGAATTTCAGTTCAGTAAAAGGCATGTCAGTAAATTCTGATTTGGACAACTTTTTTGCCCATTCATCAGTAAGATAGGAATCCCGGAAAATAATGCGGGAGGGAAGGCCGTCATCTCCGGCAGAACCAAATAAGTAAGGAATAACGCATCCATTGGGATACCTTCTGAAGCTGCTATCTGCATTTACACCTTCGGCAATTTCGAGCAAGGAGCGTATTTTCCCCTTAAGGGAACTTCCCGGAATATAGGGTTGGTTATCATCTTTCCGGCGCACAACGGGCGCATCAACGCCTCCAATTTCAACATTTTCCTTGCTATCCCCAATATGAAGACCGGTTAACAATTCGATTCGGCCTTTAATAATAATTTTTTTATGCAGTTTCATATTTTGATGAATTTATGGTTAACGATTATTATTTACCTCCTTGTGCTTTATGATAGGCAACAATTGCTTCAACTACATTTACAAAGTTTCTAAACTTTTTCTCATCTTCTCCAATATTGCGAATTAAGGGAGATAAAGCTTCATAGAAATCTTTCAATTTTGTATTTTTCTCATCTTTACCGACGGCATAAGCTAATTTTGGTTCGAGCAAAAGGATTTCTCCCTTAAGGTGCTCAAAATCAGCCTGAATTCTTTTTAATGCTCCAAAAAACCGTCTAATTTGCGAAGATGTAATAGGATTACGTGTATCCCTTCTAGCCAGATTACGACCAAACTCTTCAATAGGTTTAAGGTCCTTAATCCCGTTTTCAAGAATTTTAAGATCTATTTGTGCCATATGCGAGATATTTAATTAGTTTGTTTTCTCCTTTTCATTACGCAGAGCTAACTCTGCCCAGCGGCAGGCCACGGCAAAGGCTTCGAAGCGCATGCGTTTTTCATTTACATGGGCAAAAATAATCTGCTTCAGTTCTTCGAGGGCCTCGTTTGCACCGGCGTTTTTATCCTCTTTAAGATTTTTCTGCCTCCGGGCAATGTTGTAGGCTGCCTGCCACTTCCAGTTATGGTATTCCTTATCATCTTTTGTATTGTATTTCCATGCTTCGTAATAACCGATCAGTTGCATAAGAAGGCCTCTGGTAATGGATTCATCCCTGACCCAATGGACAAGTTTTTCTTTCAGATTTTTCACCTGGGGCCATTCATGATCCCAGTTCAGAGGAACGCCAAGAAAGCACAAAGCATTTTTGAATACTACTTTACCATTTCCGGTGTCAATCTTATGTTGTTTAGCTTTCTCTTCCGCCTCGCCGGATTTTTCAGCGCCTTTGGCTACAGGGAATTTTGCTCCCACCAGTTCAATGCCTGCGGAAAGGGTAATATCGTCGCGAGCAGCGAATTTTCTGAATTCTGAGCGTACATCTTCGGCAAAAGCAATTACTTTTTCCCAATATCCCAGGGCAAAAACATCATCACCGCCCGAATAAAGAATATTTACATCCTCTTTATATTTTTCGCGCAGGGTATTGATGTAACCACTAAAAAACAGATCGAGGAGATTGGAGAAGGTAGCATAAGCTGAAAAACTTGCCAGTTCTGTAGGTTTTTCGTCATCGGTTAGTCCGTAACGGAAAAGGGATCCCAGACCATCAACATCCATCCTTAAAATGGCAAGACGTTTAAAAGGATACCTCCCTTTGTTGCTTCCTTCAATATAGCCGGCAAGGTATTCAAATGTGGCGGGGGTATTTTTATCTTCCATAGCTACCTGTGATCCGCCGAAAAAACGGAACCCAAGGGCCTGCCTGTTTCCAGCCGGCACGTCAAAGAGGGAAACTTCGTCATGTACAGTTTTCAGTATAAGTGCCTCATCGTATGATGATACATTTTCATTTTTTGCAATATGGAGTTTGCTGCCACCGGGCAAATCGAAATAACCCTCTGCCTTTGTTGCGGATGTAGGAAATGCAATAAAATTATGATGAACAAGTTGCTTTCCGATTTCAATCTGCTGATGGACTTCCGGTGAAATTACCGGGGCCTCAGCATCGTAGTTTTCTGCTTTTGTTTTGTATGACCAATCTCTCTTCTCTTCATTGAACTGATAATAGGCTTTACCGTGACCAATTTCTTCGCCGGTTACACTGCAAACAAGGGAATCTCCTCCTTCGCCCGATGGTTCAAAAAATTCGGCAAATCGTTCTCTGGAAGCAATAATGTGCCTGAACCGCCGGGCTTCATGCCTGGTCATTTCCTCAAAAAGCGCATTCCATAATTCACCAAGGCTTACATTTTCAGAATGGCCTTCAATACGGATATTTTTTTGATTGGCCTCCAGCTTATTTTTATAACGGAATGCTACCATTCCCATATTCAAATAAAGGCGCCCACGGTGTTTTTCCCACAAATCATCGAGTATACCGATGTAAAAATCTTCGAGGTATTTTTTTATGATGGGGATGTTGGGTAAAAGCATATAGAACTTTCCACCGCTGGCATAAATTATATGGGCAGGCGTAAGTTTCAAAGGTGCTTTGTTGATAATTTGCCATGCCAGAGCCTCCAATGTCATCTGGAGGTAAAAGGATCTTCCCCTGAGGCTTTTAGCGGCATTGGCTGAAGAAATATTGTACAGATAATCCTGAATACCCGATAAATCAAATCCAGCAATCAAAAGAGGGAAAACATTTTCGTCCAATTCCACCTGATAGCCCTTAGGGGTAGTATTGGTTCTGAAGCTTTCAGGTTTATCCTGGTAAAAATCAAACAAGCACTGGGCTATAGCCGCTGTTACTTTGGAATGTTCAAAAAGGCTTATGCAGGGATGGTTATCCTGGGTAAAGGAAGGAATACACCAGGTATATTTTTTTAATAAATAATAGAGCGTAATGGAAAGGCCTCTGTAATCAAAAGAACGCTTTTCCAGTTTTTCCAAATCGGCAATGAATTCCTTCCAATGTTTTCTGTAGAGCTCTGTTGAAAGCTTAGTTTCATTGGAATAATCGGAGGGCATAATATCGTGGGCATGAAGGGATAGCGGTCTTAATCTGAAGACAGACTGACGGCTTGCAGTCTGAAAAGAATTGTCGCTTTGTTTTACTCGCAAGGCGCACAATATGTTGTTGAGAGGAATTTCCCTGAAGCGCAGTTCACTTTTTTCCAGCTGAGGATCCTCAAAAATACCCATAGAAGATCTGTCCATTCCACTAGCCCACCAATCGGCTAACTGAACAATAGCCGCTTCGGGGTTATCAGGCCTGTGATGGTAAACCGCCGCATGAACTATATTCGAAAGCTGATCCTTCGAAATGAACCGGAGAAAGATTTGTTGGTTTTTTTCAAAAAATTCGTTGGTCCAAACCACATGCTGATGAGAAGGGAATCCATTATGCTCAGGACAAATAATTTCTGCAAGTTTTTTGGATTGTTCACTGAGCTCATTTTTGTCGTTCAAAGCCCCATCAGCACGTTGATAGAATTTGCCAATATCGTGCAAAAAAGAACCAAGATACAATTCTTCGCGGGTCATATTATTCCTTGTTAATCGTATTATTCATCTGAAACACAATTCCATAGCCGAGGCTGACGCTTTTTCCCAGCCCTATATAGTTGGGCAGGAAAACGTTGGTAGTAAATACCAGGTTGAAACCTATTACTTTTTTCCCCTTGAGGGTAACCGGCCGAAGGCTTTCAATCTGTACGATGTGTGTGTTGATGGGCCGGGTAACATCCCAGTTGATGCCTTTGGCAAATGAAAGGATGTTTCCGGTTAATTTCCTTTCGAGGTAAGATATTTTTTCTGCGTCTTCGGGCAGGTTAAGGTATTCGCGGTAGTTTTCCTGGTTGAGGGCTATCCAGTTGTTCACGCGGTAGGTAAAGTTTTTATCCCACACCTGGATAGTAAACTGGTTCATCAGCAGGCGGGCAATTTTCATTTCGAGCCAGCGGCCGCTGATATGTATGCTCCAGTCGCGGTTTTCGAAATAATTGTGAATTTCGTCCACACCGTAATCGAGGCAAACAATAGCCGGATGCCTTCTGATGCGTTTATACTGTATAAGCGGATAGCGGTAAAGGTATTTCTGTTCGTTCAGGTGGTTATGAAAGAGGATGTGTTCCCGGCCGGCCTTGGCGATGACAGCCCCCCGGAAAGCCGGGATTTCGTGTGCTTCAATTTCATCGGCGAATTCAACCAACAACACACGAAGGCGCTGGAAGGGCTCTCCCCTGGGAGTTGTGTACACTTC
Source organism: Bacteroidales bacterium (assembly GCA_012517825.1). Taxonomy (NCBI): domain Bacteria; kingdom Pseudomonadati; phylum Bacteroidota; class Bacteroidia; order Bacteroidales; species Bacteroidales bacterium. Next base: position 8,548 of record JAAYUG010000121.1, read on the forward strand.
TCCGTTTTCGGTTATCAGCTTTTCGTTATCTCTGCCTGGACTGCCCATCATTAATCGATTAATTTATAAAACAATGCCACATAACTAACTTAAAAAGAACAAATTATACCTTAGCAACTCAAATATACATAAAATTTCTATAACGTCTTCATTATGTTAATAACTTTTTTACCCTGCCTGATTTTTGGATGATGAAAAAGCGAATATTTTCTCGATCTGTTGTTTCTTTATTTCCATCTGGTTACGGACCAGGCAATCGTAATCGCTTTCGCCATCGCCGGCTTTATTCACCAGCACAAACAGCTCAATGGACAGAAACAACAGGAAGAAGAAGAACCATACAAAAAGTCCGGCTAAACTTTTCATTAACAACATAATCAAGGTGTCAATTTCATCAATCAATCCCGATTTTGACCGGAGGTCCGATTCGATTTCGCTCCGCATGTTCAGGAGGGTTTTTTCCTTATCGGCTTTTTGTTCGCGTAAAGCAGTAAGTTGCTGGTCGAGTCGGGTTACCTGGTCAATTTTTGGATTGGGCACGGCCTGGTTGACAACATTCCGGCTGGCAGGGACCAGATTTCCTGCACTGTCTTTTTCGAAAGCCGTATTGATGGTAGGAAGGAAAATGCGGGGATTTTTGCTGATTTCAGACAGAAGCACTGCCCGTTCCGTTTCGCGGGCAATGATAAGGGTATCGAGCTGTTTAATCTGTGAATCGATTTGCCGGGTTTTTTCGGGCAAAATACGGTTGACTTCTTCCTGGATTTTGCTGATCTGCATTTTTTCGATATCGTCGCTAAATACAATCTGGTCGGTTATGATAGCGCCAATCAGCGCCATAACAAAGCCTACACAGATGCGGAAAAAGTAACTCCACTTGTTGCGTTTTACGGAAAGGATTATCTGACGCTCGATCTGAACTACAATAAACATCATGGCCCCTGCAAAAGCAATGGCTGAAGGCATAGAAAGATGGAGGTACCGGCGGGCAAAAGCGTATCCGATAAAACCCCAGACGATGCATACCACCAGTATGGCAGAAAAGTATTTGATGACGGTTTTTGCCGTAGCTTCACTGCATTGGGTAACCAGCCGGTAATTGTGCCCGGTAAAAAAGCACCCCGATTTTAGCCAGAAATTTCTCATAATGAAGTGTTTAATTGGATAAATTTTTATTGGTTACTGATCAAAAATATCTTCCGACAGATCAGTTTCATCGGACAGCAGGGTGGAACGTGAAATAGCTTCCAGGCCGCGTCGGAAGCCTTTTTCGTAGGCCAGTTTAATTTTAAGTGGCATTCCGACCATTTCTACAGAATTGATGCCCATTTCCTTCACCTTTTCATAGGCATTGCGAATGACATTCTGTTTGGCACGCAGTTCCTCCACCAGGTCCATCAGGCCGGCCCTGCCGCGTGTAGCAATATGAAAATCATATTTTTGCAGTTCTGCCTCGTACCAGGAGCAGGTCTTCTGAATGAGCATCCGCAGGTCGTGCATAATAAGTTCCACATTATCGGCCATGTGTTTCATGTCGGGCGTGGCCAGGGCATCCTCGTACCCCCGGATTTCAAAATCGGTTTGCAAGAAATCGTAGATGGCTTCAATACCTTTTAATTCGGCCACAGGCTGAGGTTTGGGTTCTTCAGTTTCAGGGATGCAGGGGTCCCGGTCATCCACAAAGAGGGAGCGGGAAACCGGCACATCCTGTTTGCCAGCAGTATCAGGCTGAAGCTGTTGCTGCTTTTTGCCAAATCGGAAAAAATCTAAGAAACTCATAGTGGTTATTGTTTAGTTATTAAATGTATTTAACAGGTACTGCATACAAGGCATGTCCTTTCTGGTGGCATGCTTCGCAGAGGGTAATGAGGAGTTCGTCGCTGTAATCCCAGGGATCTGCATAGCGGTTTTCGGCCTGCAGGTAATGGTACTGGCGATGATGCACCTGAAGGTTTTCGTTGCTGGAGCAATTCAGGCAGCGAAAACGGTCGCGGATCAGGATCTGCTGGCGCCGCTTTTCCCAGCGGGCGTCATTCAGTTTTTCTCTGTACACTTCTTCTGTAATTTGCTTCATAGTGGCAATATTTATTGATTAAATCGTTCCATACTTCATGTGCAATGTGTGGTGAAGGGTTAGCCGACAGGAAATATTCCAGATTATCAGAATCTTTAAACTGAAAAAACGTAGCCCCTTCAACCCGCAACTTTTCGTCCACAGCAAGTTCAAACAACATCCGGAAGGAACCCAAAGCCCAGCGCTGATACCATAATATTATTTCCATAATTTCGGCTTCGTCATTTCCGGGGTCGATACAATACATGTTCCAGATGATTTCGATGCCCCAGTTGGACATGTCGTCTTCATCGAAAAATGTTTTCCGGCTCAGTATGTATCGTTTCATTATCATCATTGTGTTCTTTTATGTTTTTTTAAAGTGCCTGCACCCCCGGCGGTGTGAAGGAGCAGGCACCGGACAATTTCCCTTCAGGAATCCCTTACAGGGAAGAGAGGATTACGAGAGCCACCCAGGCCGCCCATCCGATAGCGGCATTCCCCACATTGATCCCGCGTGCTTTTTTCTGATAACAGGAAAGGTACTCGGGATCGCCAAAAAGCTCCTTGTTTTTTGACATCAGCATGGTTTGACTTCCCGTAGCAGGGGTAGGGCTTGATACAGCGGCTCCGATCACGGCAAAGGGACCAAAAAGTACCCCCAGCACCATATGAAGCCCTGCCTTCCCATGGTAATTCTCGGCATCCTGCTTGCCTTTAAGGCATGCATCAGGGTCGCCGGCCATGGTCGTAAGGTAATCAAGGTACACCCTGTCGGAGGGGTTTTCAAAAACAACCGTAAGGATGTCTGTTGCGGGAATTTCATACATTCTGCCGCGGACTTTAAATGCCACACTGCATTTTTCCACCCGCTTAACCTTGCCCTCAAACTGCATTCCATTGGCAAGGGTAATCAGATCGCCTGCCTGAACAGAGCCGGCCGCGATCAGAAGGATCAGAAAAAACAGAGTCTTTTTCATATGCATGGAATTTAATTGGTTAGCGTTACTATAAACTCAATCCATGTGCCATAATAATCTAAATATTTGTCGGTCAAATCTTTAAACAATTAACACTTTTGTTTGAATTTCATTTTTTGAAATTATTTTCCGTCTGAATTGTCATTTTTTGATATTCCATTAATGAATTTTTGAAAATGTTGTATTTTGGTTAAAAATTCGGGGTATGGAAAAAATTCTCATTTCATGGATTGCCCGTACGAATGATTTCGCAAAGAACAGGGTCAGGGAAGACGGACCAACAATGTGTTTTCACCGTTTTCACTGGGATCATTCCTTTCATGTTCTTCTGGCTGCCGAAGCAGATAAGGATCTTCAAAAGCAGCTGGCGGAGAGGATCAGAAAGGAGTTCGGCCATAAGGTGGAAGAAGTAACGTTGCCTGTGGAAAATGTTTTAGACATCAAGGAAATAAAAGGTAAGACAGAAAAAGTTCTGATGCAGTACCGGCATCATATTGTTGACATATTTGCTTCGCCAGGCACATCGGCCATGCAGGTGGCATGGTACATCTGCTATACCACACTCGGGTTAAAGGGTCGGTTTTTGCAAACCCGTTCGCCGAAAGATTCAAAATCAGGCAAGTCGGAATTATTTGCCCTTAAGTTCGAGAAATCGGAGCAACCGCTGTCAATGATGATTTTTGAGGAAGAGATCAGCAAGCCTGCTGAATTAAAATCGGCTGAATCGGTTTGTCTTACGCCCGCTTTAAAAGAACTGCGGAAAAAAGCCCTTCCGGCGGCCATGGTTGATGTTCCGGTTCTGATACTGGGAGAAACCGGAACAGGAAAAGAACTTCTGGCAAGGTATATACACGATCAAAGTTACCGTAAGAATAAAAAGATGCTGGCCTTTAACTGCTCGGCTATCGGGCATGAACTTCTGGAATCACGTTTATTTGGATATAAAAAAGGGGCTTTCACGGGAGCCGAAAAAGATACGCCGGGCTTGTTTCATGAAGCCAACGGAAGCACAATTTTTCTTGACGAAATAGGCGATATTACGGCCTATACACAGAAGAGCCTGTTGCGGGTATTACAGGAGAAGGAGGTTCTGCCGGTCGGCGGCAGGAAGCCTGAACAGGTTGATGTACGGGTTATTGCAGCTACCAATAAAAACTTGCGGAAGTTATGCGAAGAAGGCAAGTTCCGCTGGGATCTGTATTACAGGCTGGCCATAGTGGAGCTCATTATTCCCTCTCTTGCCGAACAGGGCAGAGAGGCTATTGAAACGATGCTCCGGTTCATGCTGGAGCAAACAGCCAAAAAGTATAAAAAACCGGTTTTAAAAGTGAATCCCGATGCTCTGGCTGGGCTTCTCTCCTACCCCTGGCCGGGAAATATCAGAGAAATGGAAAATCTTGTCAACAATTTTTACATATACTGCGAAAAAGAAGTCCGGCTCAGTAACCTGCCCAGATACATTCTGGACCAGCAGACAGGCCCATCGCTCTCAATGGAATATGTTGAAAAGCAGCATATCATAAAGGTACTGAATTATACCGGGGGGTCACGTAAAAAAGCCCTTAAGTTGCTGGGCTACAGGTCGTACAACACCCTGCTCAGTAAAATCCGCAAATACAAAATTGATGAAATCATTCCTACTTCGGAATAGTGCAGGAATCGTAAAGGAATTTGCAATGATTACATAAGCTTAACACACGATATAGGTAAAAAAACTATATTTGCAACCGCAAACCAAAACCATTTAGTTATGGCATATAAAATTAGCGAAGACTGCACAGCATGTGGTACCTGTATTGATGAATGTCCGGTGGAAGCTATTTCTGCAGGCGACATTTACAAAATTGATCCGGAAGTCTGTACCGATTGCGGTGCATGTGCTGATGTTTGTCCGGTCGAAGCTATTCACCCCGAATAGTCATCCTCTGGATGCGATGCGCTTTGCAGGCAATGGTCTGCGAAGCGCATTGTTTTTTTTCAGGGGTCGTAACGTGACCCTTCCAGTATATCCCTTGCCGGCACCCTGGTCATCAATTCCTCCGGAGTAACCTGCGGATGTCGTTTCATATATCCCGACACAATCCGGTAGCCGATCCAGACGGCCGCGCGCGCCGGTGACTCCCGTGTAAAATCTTTTGTAAACGGCCCTTCGTTGATAAATTTACCAATGGTAAAAGCATCGGTAACAAAGAGTTTTTTGTTTTCCACCAGATAGGTCCACATTTGGTGCTCGTTTTTTTTGCACCATTCAAGCTGGGCCTGGGTGAACCCCCAGAGGAGTGTGTCGGGGTCATCAGGAAACATCTGCCGTACCTGATGCATGATTTTCCCCTCCTGTATCATATATTCCAGCAATCGCGGCGAGGAATCGGGCACAGGGAAAATACTGGTCATCCAGGCTCTGATGCAGTCGGGAGCAATGCGTGCCGGCAACATGATGCGGCGCTGATAGAGCGGCAGCATAGCGGCACGGTACAGAAGGGATTCCATGCCCAGAAACTTATCGAGCGAAATGCCGAGCATCGAATCGGTGGCCATAAAAGACTGGTTCAGGCCGGAAATCACGGTAACCAGAACGGGAGGCTTTTGCCCGGGGAAAAAGGCGGCAAAGCGGTTCCAGGCAAATTCAAGCCGCCGTTGTACAGGAGTAAAGTCAGCAAAAACCGAATCAGAGGCCTGTTTGAGTTCAAACACACTCCGGTCGGTAAGAAAGGTAATGAGCAATTCGGGGTAAAGAGGGTCGCTGGTTTTTCCGATCTGCAGTACATACTGGCTGTAAGCTTCGAGGAACTCTCCGTATTTTTCCCGCAGAGCCGGCAGGGCAGACCGTATGGAATCCGGGTCAGGCGCAAGGTTAAAGAGGTCCTGGTCAAGCCGGAGGATGGTAAGATTCACCTTCCCCTGTGGTACCGGAATTTCGTGCCGCTTTGGCCGGCAGGAAACCATCAGCAACATACCCAGCATTACAATTATCAGCCGCTTCATATGCAATTCCGTTTAATTCGAGAAATCCTGGCAAAAAATTTCCGGGGACAAATAAACAAAAAGTATTTCAACCGGAGCAAACCGTCCGGAATGGTCAGCCATCAGCCCCCTGCACCACAATAACTATTTCGCCTTTTGCAGTATTTTGCTGGTAAAAGGCAAGCAGTTCACCCAGGGTACCGCGGTTGAATTCCTCAAACTTTTTACTGATTTCCCTTACCACAACTGCTTTCCGGTGGTTTCCCAGGAAAGCAGACAGATCGCTGAGGGTGCGCGCCAGCCGGTGGGGCGATTCATATAAAATGATAGTACGTTCCTCTTCCTTCAGGCGGTTCAGCCGAGTCTGGCGGCCCTTTTTAAAAGGAAGGAAGCCCTCAAACACAAACCGTTCGCAGGGAAGGCCGCTACCCACCACAGCCGGTATCAGTGCCGACGGCCCGGGCAGAATTTCAACAGGAATCCCCTGCTCAATACAGGCATGAACCAGAAGATAGCCGGGGTCGGAAATTCCGGGTGTGCCGGCATCGGAAACAAGGGCTATGGTTTCTCCCGACAGGATACGCTGAACAATGGAATGAACCGTTTTGTGCTCATTGAATTTATGGTGAGACAGCAGAGGTTTCCTTATCTGATAATGGTCAAGCAGAATGCGGGAAGTACGGGTATCTTCAGCCAGGATAAGGTCAGCTTCCTTCAAAATGCGCAAGGCCCGGAGTGTAATGTCTTCGAGATTGCCGATAGGGGTCGGGACTACATACAACCTGCTCATGCCTGTTGGGAATGGCGCCTCTGAATCAGCTCAAACAACTGCATCACCACAGGATCCTCTTCATCCCATGAAAAGTTCCGGCGTATGTAGTTTATGGCTTCATCGTAGCCGGAAGCATTGTTGAGGATGTCAATGGTTTCTTTGTAGCGATGGGCATTACCGGCAAAAAGCTCCTTGATAAACAGGAATTTCTCGTTCAGTCCGATCGCCGATTCAATATTGCTGATGGGGCGGGATTTCATTACCGACGAAAGGTCCTTTTTCTCGCCGACGTTCTCTGCCAGCCGGTCGTGCATGAACTTCCTTGTTCCTGCAAACTTGTCGGCCAGAATTTCGGATTTCTGCTTCGGTTTTTTTGTTTCCGCTGCAGGCTGACGGACGTGTTCTTCTGCACCAGTCTCCATTTCTGCGGCAGTTTCAGAGGGCACGTCCTTTGAAGGCGCTGTTGAGGGTTCCTGCGCCCGGGGTTTTTCTTTCGCGCGGACGGGTTCATCATCCTGAGCCGGCCGGGGTTCTGCCTTTGCGGCAGTGAAATACTCCGGAGGCCTTATCCCGGTTTTTAATTCCAGCAGCATGTCGTAAAGCTTCACAAACCGTGTTCTCAGCAGGTCTGCATCGAGGGCCGTCAGCTTTCCTTTTTCCTTTGCTTCTTTCAGCAAGGAAGTGGTTTCATCCCATTCCCTGATCAATCGTTCAAAAAGAGGTTCATTGCTCATCCTTTCAATTTTTCTTTACTTTTGTAAAAATAACGATTATCCCAAACAATGCATCAGAAATTTTTCTAATGTATTGTGATTAAGAAAAACCTAACTTTCAGCCGAATTTTCAATTCACCTGAAAGATAGTTTTTCTAAATCGGGATAACCCCAATTAATTCATTCGTTTGCTCCTTTCAAGAGCTTCCAATGAATAAATTGGGATTATTACTGAATTTCATTATCTGCGGCATGGTGGCTTTGGTCAGGCCTTTAGCCGGCAGGGACAGACAACATGCAGGGAATTGCCTGCGCAAAATAATGCTTTAGAAGAATCGTTTTTCAGGGACAGGAATCATTGCAGATGAAATACACACTCGGGGAAATAGCTGAAATTACACAAGGCAAACTGAACGGTCAGTCTGATGAGGTGGTCAGGGAGGTACTTACCGACAGCCGTTTACAGCCGTCCACCACCTCATGCCTGTTCATTGCCCTTAAAGGCATGAATCATGACGGGCACTCGTTCATCAGGGAGATGAGTAAAAAAGGCATCAGGAGTTTCCTTGTCCAGTCCATACCAGCTGATGCAGCTGACGTTGCCGGCCCTTCTTTCGTCATTGTTCCCGATACGCTGAAAGCGCTTCAGCAGTTGGCGGCACATTACCGACAGCAGTTCAGAGGGAATGTAACCGGCATTACCGGCAGTAACGGGAAAACCATTGTAAAAGAGTGGCTTCACCATCTTTTTTCCCTGAAATACAACACCGTCAGCAGTCCGCGAAGCTACAATTCCCAGGTAGGAGTTCCCCTGTCGGTGCTCATGTCGGAACCTGATGCCGAAGTTTACCTCTTCGAAGCGGGGATTTCTTTCCCCGGCGAAATGGAACGGCTGGAAAAAATCATCCGGCCCCGGACGGGAATCATAACCAACATCGGGGAAGCGCATCAGGAGAATTTTTCTGATGTCCGTCAGAAGGTACGGGAAAAACTGCAGTTGTTCCGGCATGCCGACCGGCTGTTTTACTGCGCCGACCAGAAAGTGGTACGAAAGGCTGTCGATGAACTGTTTCCGGGGGAAAAGCCGGAAAAGATCTGCTGGTCAACGGGTACGGAGTCCTGCCGTCTTCATGTAAAAACCATACGCAGGGTAGGCGGACGAACGCATATAGCCGGCATCTGGAAAGACCGTGCGGTGCGGATTGCCATTCCTTTCACCGACCAGGCATCCATTGAGAATGCCATTCACTGCTGGCTGGTAATGCTCGAATCGGGTTATGAACCCGGGGAACTTCAGGAATTGTTTCAGGCTCTTCCGCCTGTAGCAATGCGCATGGAAGTAAAAAAGGGCATCCGGCATTGCACCCTCATCAACGACAGTTACAGTTCAGATCTGGTATCGCTGAGCATAGCCCTGGATTTTCTTCGCCGCCAGGACCAGCATCCCGGGAAAACGGTTATTCTTTCCGACATCCTGCAGTCAGGGCGGACGGAAGGCGAACTATACCGGCGTGTGGCTTCCCTGCTCAAAAGCAAGAATGTAACCAGGCTGATTGGAATAGGAGAAGTTATTTCCCGCAACCGGGATGTATTTTCTCTTCCCGCCTCATTTTATCCGTCAACGGATGCTTTTCTGCAGTCGGCCGAACGGATGTCGTTTTCCGATGAAGCCATTCTGCTGAAAGGAGCACGGGTTTTCAATTTTGAACGGATAGCGGCCCTTCTGGAAGAAACCAGGCACATAACACGCCTTGAAATCAACCTGAACGCACTGATTCACAACTTCAACTATTTCAAATCGCTGGTTCCGCCGGAGACGAAGCTTATGGTGATGGTAAAAGCTCTTTCGTACGGCAGCGGGTCGCACGAAATTGCCCAGCTGATGCAGTACCACAAGGCCGATTACCTCGCCGTGGCGTTTATTGACGAAGGGGTTGCCCTTCGTCAGGCAGGTATCACCCTTCCGGTGATGGTCATGAGCCCGGAAGAACAAGGATTCCGGCTTATGGTGCAACATAAACTGGAGCCCGAAATTTACAGCTGGCCTTTTCTGCGTAAAATCATTGCCTGGTTGCAGATGGAAGGAATTACCCGGTACCCTGTGCATATAAAAATTGACACAGGAATGCACCGTCTGGGTTTTGCACCCGAGGATGCCGGCGAGCTGGCGGTTTTTCTGTCACAGCAGAATACCATCCGCGTGGTTTCCGTTTTCTCGCATCTGGCCGGAAGCGAAGACTCCGGACTGGACGAATTTACGCGCTGGCAGATCGGCACCTTCAGGCAGGCTGCAGAGATACTGCAGGCCGGACTTCCTTACCCTTTCCTGCGGCATATTCTCAACTCAGCCGGCATAGAGCGTTTCCCTGAGGCCAGTTTTGAAATGGTGCGGCTGGGAATAGGATTATACGGCATCAGCGCAGTGCATCCCGAAAAGCTTCAGCAAATCAGTACGTTCAAGTCGGTGGTTTCCCAGATACGAAATATCAGGGCCGGAGAAACCGTGGGTTATAACCGCCGCGGAAAGGTGGAAAGCGACAGCACCATTGCTGTAATCCCCGTAGGGTATGCAGACGGCCTTGACCGCCGCCTGGGAAACGGAACCGGGCAGTTCTGGGTCAATGGCCATTTTGCTCCGGTAATCGGAAACATCTGTATGGACATGTGCATGATTGATGTAACGGGAATTCCCGTTGCAGAAGGCGACGAAGTGATTCTTTTCGGAGGGCCGGTTCCGGTTACCGCCATGGCCGAAAAACTCAACACAATTCCCTATGAAGTGCTTACCGGCATTTCGTCAAGAGTAAAACGGGTATATTACTACGAGTAAATGAAACCAGTGAAGTTATCGGTTGTCATCATTACTTACAACGAAGAGCACAATATTGAGCGATGCCTGCGTTCGGTAAAGGACGTGGCTGATGAAATTGTGGTGGTGGATTCTTTTTCTGAAGACCGGACCGAAGAAATATGCCGCACTTATGGCGTCCGCTTCCTGCAGCACCCCTTTGCCGGATATATTGAGCAGAAGAATTATGCACTGAAACAGGCCACTTACGATCATGTTCTTGCGCTTGATGCCGACGAAGCCCTGAGTCCGGAACTCTGCCGGTCCATTCTCCAGGCAAAAGAAAACTGGACAGCCGACGGTTATTACTTCAGCCGGTTAAACAATTACTGCGGGAAGTGGATACGGTATTCGGGCTGGTACCCAAGCCGGAAGCTTCGCCTGTTTGACCGCAGGAAAGGGATGTGGGGCGGCACCAATCCGCACGACAGATTCATTCTGCAAAAAGGGGCCGTTAAAAAATTCCTCCCGGGAAATTTACTGCACTATTCCTATTATTCAATCAGGGAGCATGTTGCGCAGAGCAACCGGTTTACCGACATCATTGCCCAATCCTTTTTTCAGCGGGGGAAAACGGTGTCCTGGTTCACCATAATGTTCCACCCGTTCTGGCGGGGATTTCGTGATTTCTTCCTCCGGGGAGGTTTTCTGGACGGATTTTACGGCATGGTCATCTGCGGAATTTCTTCGTACGAGACTTTCCTGAAATATGTCAAACTTCGGCAGCTATACAGGGAACATCGTAAGAAAAGAGAAACCATTTGTTTTTTCAACTCGTCAGTTACCTGGGGAGGAGGGGAAAAATGGCATTTTGATATTGCTACCCGCCTGCAGAAAAAAGGGCACCGCATTGTGGTGATCACCAACCGGAAAAGTGCTTTGTACGAGAGGCTTCGTGAAACGCCGCTACCGGTAGTACGCCTGCGGGTGCACAATCTTGATTTCCTCAATCCGTTGAAGGTGTATAAGGTAGTGAAGATCTACAGGCGGCTGGGCGTGCGGGTTGTCATTTCGAACCTTTCGGCCGATATCAAACTGGGCGGAGTTGCCGGACGCCTTGCCGGCGTTGAGCGGGTAATATACCGGCGCGGGCTGGCAGTTCCTGTCAAAAACAGCCTCACCAACCGCTTCATCTTCCGCCATGTGGTTACCGATATTATGGCCAATTCAGAAGAAACGAAAAACACTATCCTGGCCAACCACCCCATGCTTTTCAATCCCGATAAAATCAGAGTTATTTATAATGGCCTTGACCTGAATGCTTTCGACAGTGAAAAGTATGAGCCGGTTTTCAGCCGGAGTAAGGAAGAATTTATCATTGGCAATGCCGGCCGGCTGGTATATCAGAAAGGACAGAAAATGCTCATTGACCTGGCGGTCATTCTCAGCAGGAAAGGATACAGGTTTCGCATTGTTATTGCGGGAGAAGGCAAAATGCATCAGGAACTGGACGAATATGCACGGAAAAACGGGGTGGACGACAAAATTGTTTTGCTGGGATTTGTGGAAAACATACCAAGTTTCATGAAGGATATTGATGTGTTCTGCCTCACTTCATTGTGGGAAGGGTTTGGGTATGTGCTGGTGGAAGCAATGGCCGGTTCCAGGCCGGTGGTCGCCTTCCGGTCCAGCAGTAACCCCGAAATAGTTGAAGACGGGATAACCGGCTTCCTGGTTCCTGAAAATAATCTTCCGCTGATGGCTGAGCGGATTGAACAGCTGATGAACGACCGCGCATTATGCCAGTCAATGGGTGCCAGAGGACGCAAAAGGGCAGAGACAGTTTTCAGCCTGCACACCACCCTTCAGAATGTTGAAAAAATGCTGTTCGAGAAGAACCTTTTTACGTAAGAAGCATCATCAGCCCAGGTCGCTGATGCGTTCCAGCTTGTGCAGATCCAGTATCTTGATCTTCCGGCCGTCAATGGCAATCACTCCTTCACTGGCAAATGCCGACAGGGTACGAATGGCGTTTGAAGTAGTCATATTCGACAGGTTGGCTACATCTTCCCTGCTGAGGTAGACCTTCAGGGTACTTCCGTCGTTCTCAAACCCGTAAGTATCTTTCAGAAAGATGAGTGATTCGGCCAGCCGCCCGCGGATATGCTTTTGCGTAAGGGTAACCGTGCGGTCGATGGAAAAACCAAGTTCGGTGGCAAAAGCCTTAATAATACTGAGCGAAAAATCGGGATTCTGACGTAATGTTTTATAAACCAGATCCTTTTCGATGGTACAGATAATCGAATCTTCGATGGCTACCGCTGTGGCATGATGGTACTCTTCGGCAAACAGGGCACGGTAGCCAATAAATCCCACCGGCCTCGCCATACGGATAATCTGTTCCCTTCCGCCTACTCCTTCCTTGAAAACCTTCACCTTGCCTTCAGAAAGAAAGATCAGTCCGGTTGGCTTATCCCCTTCCTTAAAGATAATATCACCTTTTTTGTACGCATGGCAAATCAGGTTCTTTTTGAAAGTCTCCTTTTCTTTCGGAGTAAGAACAGCGAAGACCGACTTGGGATTGTCAATACAGTTTTCGCATTCGAGAAATCGTTGCTGCATAGTTGTCAAAATATTCAGAACGTGTTATAAAACATACAAATGTACAAAAATGATTTGATGCACGACACAAAAATCAAAAATAAGCAACCAGGGGCATTTTCCGGCCGGGTCCGAATGCTTTGGACGAGATGCGAAGGATGGGCGGGGTCTGATAGCGTTTGTATTCATTGCGGTTGATCATCCGGATAACCTGCATGACAGTATCTTCCTCAAATCCTTCCTCGATGATTTCATCGGGGGTTTTGTACTGTTCAATGTACCGGAAGAGAATGGGGTCAAGTACGCTGTATTCAGGGAGAGAGTCGGAGTCTTTCTGATTGGGACGAAGTTCTGCCGTAGGGGGTTTGATGAGCACATTGGCCGGAATAATGGTCCGGGAACGGTTGATATAACGGGCAAGATCGTACACCTGGGTTTTGTAAACATCGCCGAGCACAGAAAGTCCTCCGGCCAGATCGCCGTACAGGGTGCCGTAGCCCACAGCGGCTTCGCTTTTATTGGAAGTATTGAGAAGAATGTTTCCGAATTTGTTTGAATAAGCCATCAGAAGATTGCCGCGTATGCGTGCCTGGATGTTTTCCTCGGTCACATCTTCCGGCAGGTTGTTGAAAAGCGGATGGAGAACCTTTTTATATTGTTCAAAGAGGCTGTCAATCCGAAGTATATGATAATCGATACCCAGATTTTCGGCAAGTTCAACTGCATCGTCAATGGAATGCTGTGAAGTAAACTGCGAAGGGAGAAGGAGGCCGGCAACATTGTCCTGGCCGAGTGCCTCCACTGCCAGTGCGGCAACCACTGACGAATCAATTCCGCCGGAAAGTCCGAGCACAGCTTTTGAAAAACCCTGCTTGGCAAAGAAGTCGTGAATGCCCAGGATCAGGGCTTCGTAAATCTTCTCGGTGGTTTCTTTCTCAGCATGGGCAACAGCGTCCATTCTGTCCACCTCACCCATATCAATCACCTGAAAATCTTCGCGGAACCAGGCCAGTTCACTGACAATATTGCCCGAACTGTTCACCACCATGGAAGCACCGTCAAATATCAGCTCGGTATGCGCTCCCACCTGGTTCACATAAACAATCGGAACCGAGTATTTTCCTGCATGGTCTTTCAGGATCTTCTTTTTTATTTTTTCGTGCGATGTGGAAAACGGACTGGCCGAAATATTGATAACCACATCGGGGTGCAGCCGGCTGAGTTCTTCCATGGGAGAAAGTGTGTACAGCCTGGTACGGCCCAGTGAATTGGGGGCAGGCTGGTTGTCCCAAATATCTTCGCATATGGTTATTCCAATCTTTTGTCCGCGGAACGGAATGACCTTGAATTGCCGGTTGGGTTCAAAATAACGGTATTCGTCAAACACATCGTACGTGGGGAGAAGGCTTTTGTTTACCTGGTCCACAACTTTTCCCTGGTAAAGGAAAAAGGCCGAATTGAATAAGCTCTTCCCGGCGGGATCGTCGTTATAAGCCGGACCACCGACAATAGCTGCTATATCTTTGCAAACCGGGGCAATGCTTTCAACGGCCCTCAGGCATTTTTCGATAAACGATTTCTGATCCAGCAAATCCAGAGGGGGGTAGCCACAGACGCTCAGTTCAGGAAACACCACCAGGTCAGCTCCCTCATCCTGCGCCTGCCGGATAGCGGAAATAATTTTTGTTACGTTCTCCTGAAAATTGCCAATATGATAGTTCTGCTGAGCAAGCGCTATTTTCATCATAATAAAATTAATTTTCAATGGTATAATGGAACCCACCTGTTCGGCATTTTATTACCGCTGTGTTTGTGTTTGTAAAACATGTGGGTTTCATAATATAATGATTTGTGGCACAAAGGTAAAAATAGTTTCGGGTTACAAAATATTTACCGATTGGGAATACCCCTCCTACTCCCCCGTAAAAAGCAAAAAGTCAGAAGTGAATGGCAATTAGCGAATGACAAATAGCTAACCATATTGTCATTAAAAAATTATTATTACTTTTACCTTACGAAAGGAAAGGAAGGACTGCCGGAACCAGTCCTCCGTGCCGGGCAGAGACGTTTTCACCTCAAAAACGGAGCCCTATGATACGGGAACTTCCGGAATGTCTTACCTGCCATAATTTGCAAAGGTCCTGTTTTGCAAATGTGCTTCCTGATTATTTATCTGAACTGAAATATGAAAAAGCCTGTTCCATGTACAAAAAGGGGCAGGTAATTTTTCAGGAAGATAACCGGGCGCTTGGTGTTTATTGCCTTTACAGCGGCAGTGTAAAACTCTATAAATACGGGCCCGACGGCCGGGAACAAATTGTCCGTATGGTTCAGCCGGGCGACTTGTTTGGGTACCGCGCCCTGGTAGGAAGCAGACTCTATTGCATTAATGCCCAGGCCCTTACCGATGCCGCTGTATGTTTTTTCACGGCAGAAAACTTTCTGCAGATTACCCGGAAAATTCCCGAAATAACCCATAAGATGATCATCGCACTTTCTGATTTACTGGAAGATACCGAGAACCAACTAACCTCACTGGCCCAGAAATCGGTCAGGGAGCGGCTGGCCGAAACCCTTCTCCGGCTATCTGAAGGACAGAATGATCCGGCCCTCATAGCAAGCCCGGTAATCAATCTCTCGCGGGAAGACCTGGCCAACATGGTGGGCTCAGCCACCGAAACCGTGATCAGGCTGCTCTCTGAATTCCGCGAGGAAAAACTCATTGCCATTTCAGGACGGAAAATTCATTTGCTGGATATAACCGGACTGCAAAAAGTTGCCCACGCCCATGTCAATGGTTTCCTTAAGGCCTTCGGCGTATGAAGGCGGATTGTCCGGCTTCCTTATAAAAAAACTGACATAGATCATATTTTGACGGAACCAATGTCATATTGCTGACTGACCCGTTCCTATGCAGCATTCTGACAAAAATCCTGTCTCTGCCTGTTTCCTGTCATTGCCCGTGCTGGTAATCCTTAAGAATTTTGTTTCCGATTTAAGGATGTTATGGACAAACATTACCTTACCAGCCGCGGGTCGTTTGAGCAGTTTCTGGTATCCTGTCTGAAGGACTATACGGTTTATGCCCCTTTCCGCAGGCTTAACACGCTGGATTACGACAGGGTAAATACAGAAAATGTTCAGCACATCCTGCTGAATGAACCCTTGCCGGCCACGCCGCTAAAGACATTTTTTCTGCCCATCCGGAAGAATGTAACCATTGACATGAATGGTTCCCTCCCTTTGCTTATACTGGGCGTTCCGGCATGCGACCTTGCGGCGCTGGATCTGCTGGATGCCGTCTATCTGGATCCTGCCTTTCCTGATGATCTGTACAGAAAACAGAGGGAACAGGCCATTCTTATCGGAACTGACTGCCAGAGCCACAAGGAAAACTGCCATTGCACCATATATAATGTAAATCCTTTTCCTGAGCGAAACTGTGATCTTGTCCTGTCGGGCTACCGGAACAATGTTTTTATCCGCGTGCTTTCCGAAAAGGGGCAGAAAGTGCTGAATGAAATGCGCTCGCGCATACCGGTGCAGGAAGCAAAGGACAGTGAAATAGAAGCCATCAAGCTGAAACGGATTTCGGTGAGGGATGATATCAACAGGCAAAACAAGGGATTACCTGATCTGAAAAAAACTTCCACCCTGATACAGCAATCGGAATACTGGCTGTGGAAGAAGTATGCTTCGACCTGCGTTGGCTGCGGAGCCTGTGCTGCAATATGTCCAACCTGCACCTGCTTTTTGCTGCTCGACCGTCCGGAGTTTGAAAAGGTCCGCCAGCTCGACACATGCCAGTATCCTGATTTTCAGCGGGTAGCTGCCGGAGAAGATCCTCTGGCCCCGCTTACCGTGCGCTTCCGCAACCGCTATCTGTGCAAATATGTGTGGCGTCCTGAACGGTACAAGGTTTCTGCCTGCACAGGATGCGGACGCTGCATTGACGCCTGCCCGGGCAACATCAGCAAGAATGAACTGTTTACCGAACTCAATACCGGCGAAGTCAAAATATCTCAACATGCCTGAAACAAAGAACATATACCGGCCATTGAAAGCTACCCTGGAAACAGTGATTGATGAGTCACCCCTCATCAAAACCCTTGTACTGAGGCCTGAAAGAGAGTTCAGCTTTGATACCGGCCAGTTTATTGAATTAACCCTGAATGGCTATGGGGAAGCTCCTTTTACCCCATCCTCCTCTCCTTTCATTAAAGACAAGCTGGAAGTAACCATCATGAAGGCCGGACATGTAACGGAAAAATTCCACCAGCTCACACCCGGCGCTGTGCTCGGAATCCGAGGGCCCTATGGAAGAGGATACCCCGTATACAATATGTACGAAAAAGAAGTGGTCATTGTAGGAGGCGGATGCGGACTTGCCCCAATCCGCTCCCTTTTATACCACCTTATTGAATGGAAAGACCGGATAAAAAGGGTTGTCCTGTGCTATGGTTCAAAAACACCCGCCGATTGTATTTACAAGCCTTTATTCAAAGAACTGAATACCATTCCCAAATTTGAAGCCCACCGTGCCGTTAATGTAGCCGATGAAAACTGGGAAGAAACAGAAGGGGTGGTAACGGTGCTCCTTGATAAAGTAAAAATCAACGTCCCCGATTCGGTTGCTGTGGTATGCGGCCCTCCGGTAATGATGAAGTTTGCCACCCAGAAACTGCTCAGCATGGGATTTCCCGAAGAAAGCATCTACCTGTCCATGGAAAAGAATATGTCCTGCGGTTTTGGAAAATGCGGGCATTGCATGATGGGCGAATTTTTTGTATGCAAAGACGGACCGGTATTCAGTTACGACGAAATAAAGCATATACCCGATATATGGAGATAAGAACGATTCCGTATGGCCGATAAACTCATCATCGATCTCGAAAAATGCCGTACATGCACCGAATGCAGTGCAGGAAATTCCTGGCTGGGAAGACCATTTTTCGCAACGGTTAAACGAATACGGGAACTGGCCGTTTTTCAGTTTACCTGCCGCCGTTGCGAAAGTGCACCCTGCATTGACGTATGTCCGGTGGAAGCTCTTGCCAAAGGACCCGACGGAGTTGTAACCCGCTCCCTGGCACTTTGTGTGGCCTGCAAATCGTGTGTTGCAGTATGTCCTTTCGGCACCCTGATGAACGATTTTTTTGACTACCGAATGGTGTATGCCGATTACTATTACCCTGAACGCCGGGAAGAAAGGGAACGCCTGGTTGCTTCATGCCCCCGGCAGGCTCTTTCCTTTGGAGGGGAACAAGCCGATCCGAAGAAAAACCTCTGGCCCCTGGGTGAGCACATTCTCATCAGGGAATACAGCTGGGAAAAATTAAAAGAAGAACCGGAAGTGGAACCGAAATAGGCACAAGCTATGGCAAACTATTTGTTTTATTTTCTGATTTTTCCGGGTTTTCTTTTCGCGGCCGCCGGCGGCGGAATCCTTTCGTGGTTTGACAGGAAAATAACTGCCCGGGTTCAGTTCAGAAAGGGGCCTCCGTTTCTGCAGCCTTTTTATGATGTTCTCAAACTGTTGGGAAAAGAAACGCTGGTACCGCGGAACAGTGCAAAAATTCCCTTTCTGTATGCACCGGTATTTGCCCTCACGGGAGCAACCCTTGCCGCGGTGTTCATTCTGCTTCCCTCTTTTGGCATAACCTCCGGCTTCAGGGGCGATCTGATCGTCATTTACTATTTCCTGACCGTACCATCCATTTCATGGATCATCGGGGCCATGGCAACCGGAAATCCACTGGCGATAACAGGCGCCTCACGCGAAATGAAACTTATCCTGAGCTATGAACTGGCCTTTTTACTGATTCTCGCAGCCATCATTTACAAATCCGGAATGACCCTGAACCTGGCTGATATTATTGATTATCAGAAGCAAAACGGAGCTCTGGCCGGTTCCCTGTCGGGCATTCTGTTGCTTATTGCCTTCATTTTCTGCATTCAGGCAAAACTGGGGCTGGTTCCCTTCGATATGGCGGAGGCGGAAACGGAAATCACCGCCGGCATGTACATCGAATACTCCGGATTTTCCTATGCCCTGGTCAAACTGACGAGGTACATCCTGTTGTTCATTTTGCCATCATTCCTGGTTGTTCTCTTTCTGGGCGGATTTCAATGGAGCGGGACAGGCATTGTTTGGTCAGTACTGAAGCTTCTGGCTGTGGTACTTGTGCTCACACTGATACGGAACACAAACCCCCGTCTGAAACTTGGGCAGGCCATGCGGTTCTTCTTTGTTGGCATGAATCTTTTGGTGATTGCAGCTTTTGTTTTATCGCTTTACGGACTTTAAATTCAGTGTATTGTGGGAGTAAAAGATTATTGCTTTAAAAAATCACTGTGGGTCTTCCATTTCGGAGGAGCCTCATGCAACAACTGTGACATTGAAATACTGGATTGCCTCACGCCACGGTATGATATTGAACGTTTCGGGATACAACTGGTGGGCAGCATCAAGCATGCCGATGTACTGCTGGTTTCAGGCTCCATTAACCGGAAATGCAGGGATAGGTTGCTGGAGGTTTACCATCAGGCCCCAAAACCCATCGTGGTGGTTGCCTTTGGTGCCTGCGGATGCAGCGGAGGGGTTTTTGCCGACGGAAATCCGTTTAACGGCCCGGTAGACCAGATCATTCCCGTTGATGTGTACATTCCCGGTTGTCCGCCGAAACCGGAAGCAATCATAGCCGGAATTGCCAAATTAATAAACAAAAAGGCCGGATGATATGATCAAGCAAATGGAAGAAATATTCAGGACAGAATTCTCTACCGATGTTCTGGAAACGACGGTTCTGAATCATAAACGCATGGTAGTAAAGATCCGTCCTGCCGCCCTGCTCGAGATCGTCAATTTTCTTACGGAAGACCGGCGGTACAGGTTTATCATTGCCAGCGGCGTATCGCATCCTGAGCATTTTGAGATTCTTTACCATCTGAGTGATGATACCAAAGGATATATTCTGAGCATTCAGGTAGAACTCCCGGCCGAAAAACCCGAGATTGAATCCCTGGCGAACCTGGTTCCGGCCGCTAACTGGATTGAACGGGAAATCCATGATCTCTTCGGAATTACCTTCCTGAACCATCCGAACATGGTCCCGCTGATAGCCAGCGGAAACTGGGGGCCGGATGAACATCCCTACGCTACGCAAGGGCGAAGAGGAATTGTTGCCGGAAGTGCCGCTGAGGGTTCATCATCCGGTCAGAAAGAAAATTCGCGCCTGCGGAATATCAACAAAGATTTATAAACAGACTATGAGCAGACGAACCATCATACCCATCGGTCCCTACCATCCGCTTCAGGAAGAACCGGAACTGTTCAAACTGTTCTGCGAAGGGGAAACCGTTGTTGATATTGAATTCGAGACAGGTTATAACCACCGGGGAATTGAAAAAATAAACGAAAAGAAGACCTTCGATCAGGTGTTTTTTGTGGTGGAACGCATTTGCGGCATCTGCTCCACCTCGCATCCCTTTGCTTATGCCAATGCAATGGAAGAAATAGCCGGGATTGAGATACCTGACCGGGCAAAATACATACGCAGTATCATTGGTGAACTGGAACGCATCCACAGCCATCTGCTCTGGGTCGGCCTTGCCGGGCATTTTCTCGGATACAACACGGTTTACATGTGGTCATGGAAATACCGGGAATCGGTACTGGACATTTTCGAGATGATTACCGGAAACAGAAACAACTATGCCATGTTCAAGATCGGCGGGGTACGAAGGGATATTCCCAACGCCATGATTCCTGAAATACGGAAGATGCTCGACAGTCTGAAACCCAAAATTGGCCTGCTGACCGGTGCTGTGATGGATGACCCGGTGATCCACGCAAGGACAAAAGGTGTGGGAGTGCTGACTCCCGAAGTAATCAGAAAATACGGAGCTGTTGGCCCTACAGCCAGAGCCTCCGGCATAGCCATTGATGTGCGAAGGGATGACCCGTATGCAGCCTATGGCATGGTAAACTGGAAGGTCATTACCGCCGATGAAGGAGACGTGTTTGCCAAAGCGAAAGTACGCCTGCTCGAAATGGTGGAATCGGTTTCCATCATTGAACAATGCCTTACCGGCCTTGAAAAGACCAAAGAAGGCGATATTGAAACGGTGGTCAGGGAAATTCCGCCCGGAATGGGCTTTGGAAGAGCAGAAGCTCCAAGAGGCGAAGTATTTCATTTTGTCCGGTCGGATGGATCCAATATGCCGGTGCGGCACAAGATCCGTGCCCCCAGCTATGTAAACATTGCCACTTTCAGAGAATCGTGCATTGGCCAGACCATCTCGGATGCCACCATTATCCTGGCGGCCGTTGATCCCTGCTATTGCTGTACCGAACGGCTTACTGCCGCCTACCAGACGGTGGCGGATATGCGGCGGCTCGATGGAATGGAACTTATCCGCCTTTCGCACGAAAAAACAAGAAAAATCATAAGCGAACTCGACAATTCCGGTTCGTTGCAAAAGAATAACGAGGTATGAATGCACCGGGCTACATTATTACTGTTCCAATTGTTGCAGGAATAATCCTGCTGTGTTTGCCTGCCAGGTTCATCCGGTTTAAAGCCTGGACGGCAATGGCGGTAAGCCTTTTTGCCATAACCATGGCATTTCTTGCAAGTTCGCAAGAAAAGGGACAGGTATGGATGATGCCCTTTCTCAAAGATTATATTTCTGATGAAGGCCCCGGCAAACTGGTAAAATCCTTCCTTCAGCTCACTGTCCTTCGGCTTGATGCCATCAGCATCTGGATGGTGGTTCTGGCAGCGTTCTATGCATGGATTGTTTCGGTTTATACCCTGTCGGTGAGAAGTGTTGACGAACCGGTGCGCAATTTTCACGGATATGTACTGCTCACCCTTGGATTTACAGAAGGTGCTTTGCTGAGCAATCATCTGCTCTTTTTCCTGTTTTGCTGGGGCATACTCGGGTTGACCCTCTTTATGCTGATCAGGGGTAACAACGACGGGCAGGCGGCCGCCGCAAAGAAATCGCTAATTATGATCGGAGCCTCCGATAGTCTGATGATCCTTGGTATAGCTTTACTCTATCTTCTTCAGCCCTCGGTCAGCATGTCGGCAGTGCATATCCCGGCCGACTCGCCGCTGGCTCTGAGCGCCTTCCTCTGCCTTCTGGCAGGAAGTTTGACCAAAGCCGGTGCTTTCCCGTTCCATACCTGGGTGCCTGATTTTGCCGAAACCGGACCGGCTGCCTCTTCTGCCTTTCTTCCGGCCTCACTCGACAAACTGCTGGGAATTTATTTTCTCAGCCGGTTATGCCTCGAAATGTTTGTTCTCAATCAATGGCTGATACTGCTTGTAATTCTGCTGGGCAGTATTTCAATCATAGCCGGGGTAATGATGGCCCTGGCTCAGCATCAATTCAAAAAACTTCTTGGATACCATGCCGTTTCCCAGGTAGGATACATGGTACTGGGGATAGGAATCGGAACCCCCATTGCGATTGCAGGAGGATTGTTCCATCTGTTCAACAATACCCTTTACAAAAGTGGATTGTTTCTTGCCGCCGGAAATGTGGAGAACAAAACAGGAAAGAACGACCTGAACGATCTGGGAGGGCTTGCAGGCAATATGCTGGTAACCTTTGCTTCAGCGCTCATCTTTGCTTTTGCTATTTCCGGTGTCCCGCCTCTGAACGGATTTGCCTCCAAGTGGCTGATCTATCAGGGAGTTGTGGAATTCGGGCACCAGGGCAATGCTGTGAGCCAGCTCTGGCCTCTATGGCTTGGAATGGCTGTTCTGGGTTCTGCCCTCACTCTGGCCAGCTTTATCAAATTTCTTACCGGCATTTTCCTTGGTGCCAGGAAGGAAGAACTTGCTTCGATCAGGGAAAGCAATGGATTCAGGTGCACACCCCTTGTCATCCTTGCCCTGCTTTGCCTGGCTGCGGGAATACTTGCCAGCCGGTTTGTGATCCCCGGTATGATCATGCCATTGTATCAGAAATTTGAATTTGTCGGATTCTGGAACTCCGAACTGATTTCCGCTCTGGTGATACTTTCCATTGTACTGGGATTTCTTTTCTATGCCCTGCACAAACTGGTGAAGATCCGCATTGCCGAAAGCTTCACCGGGGGAGAACCCAAAAAGGCAGAGAATCCTGTGGTGGTTGGCGATTTTTATCTGAACATCAGCCGGGCCCCGTTTTTTGAAATCATTTACCGCATGGCCGAAAAGAAATGGTTCGACATCTATGCCTGGGGAAAGGAACTGGTTCTGGCCACCGGGAAAGGACTCAGCATCCTGCATACCGGACTGCTTCCGCTTTACGTATTATGGGCGGCGGCAGGACTGATCATCTTACTCCTTGTATTTCTCTAAACGTCTTTGAAGTATGGAAACTGCCCTGTTGTTTATTCTCATCATCATGCTGGCCGGTGCATTGTATGCCCTGTATGCGAAAGATCTGCTGTCGGCAGTGGTTTCGTACGGGATTGTAGGCTTTGCGCTTGTCATTGCCTTTTTGCTGCTCCAGGCTCCCGACCTTGCCATTGTACAGGTAGTGGTTGAGACGATATCGCTGGTCATCATGATTTCCGTGCTCATTATTTCCACCCGGGAAGATTTGCAGGAAACACCCGTGGCAAAAATCAAGGGAGCATCGTATGTTCACCTCAGGCACATGGTATATGTAGCTGCAGCTCTGGTCATAACAGGATTGTTTCTGTATTTCTTCGTTGTATCAACTTCTATGCTTCCCGTCTTTGGCGAGCATCACACCAGGATGGCTACCGAGTACATTCAACATGGTGCAGAAAAAACCGGAGCCATCAACCTGGTTACCGGAATTGTTTTCGATTTCAGAGGGTATGACACCCTGGGGGAAGCAACGGTTTTATTTACGGCAGTAATAGGTGTTCTGGCCATGCTGCGGCTGACCGGTAAAAAAGAAGGACTATGAACGGCATGTCATTGATTGTTAAAAAAGTAACCCAGCTGATGGCAGGAATTATTTTCCTGTACGGGGTTTATATTATGCTGCATGGACATCTCACTCCGGGAGGCGGATTTGCCGGAGGAACCATAGTTGCAGGATCCTTTATTCTGCTCATAGTAGCCAA
This sequence comes from Bacteroidales bacterium, assembly GCA_012517825.1. Classification (NCBI taxonomy): domain Bacteria; kingdom Pseudomonadati; phylum Bacteroidota; class Bacteroidia; order Bacteroidales; species Bacteroidales bacterium. Next base: position 32,517 of record JAAYUG010000121.1, read on the forward strand.
CGGAATCAGGGTATTTGGCCTGCACCGTGAAGAACAGCTTTCCTCGGCTGCAGAAAGCATTGCCATTCTTGTCTTTCTGCTCCTGGCCACAGCCGGAATGCTGATGGGGGCAATGTGGTTCTTCCGGAATTACCTGCCCCACGGCACACCCGGAAACATTGCAAGTGCCGGTGTGATACCCATTTATAACCTGGTTGTGGGTACCGAAGTGGCTGCTGCCTTGCTCACAATATTTCTCGGATTCGTCATTTTTAAAGCGGAGGACTGATATGGTGCTGTTTGTCATGTGTTTTCTTCTGTTCCTGGTTGGGTTGTACGGAGTTCTAACCCGGCGCAACCTTATTAAAATCATCATTGCGCTTTCCATAATGGAATACAGCCTCAACCTGTTTTTTATATTGATTGGCTATGTAAAGGGAGGAGAAATTCCCATTCTGAAGAAGGCCGGAACGGTGCCGGCAGTTGTGGTTGATCCCCTGCCCCAGGCCATGATCCTGACGGCCATCGTCATCGGCCTGGCCACTACCGCTCTTCTGCTGGCAATTGCCATCCGGCTGTACAGAAAGTATAAAACGTTTGATGTTTCCGGTATCAATGCACTAAAAGGATAAATGATGGAAGCACTGTTACCTTTGTTTGTGGTTATTCCTCTTGGGTTTGCCTTTATCACAGCGGTAGCGGGACGCTACATTCCGCAGTTTCACCGCATTGCCATCCCGCTGGTTTTTCTTTTCCTGGCAGGGTTATCGGCCTGGATGATGGCCAACATAAGAGAAAACATCCTGCTATACATGGTGGGCGGATGGGAGCCCGTAAACGGCATACCAATCGGCATTCATCTGTCGGCTGACGGATTGTCGGTATTGCTGCTCGTTATCATCAATACGCTCGCTTTCTTTAGTGCATTTTATTCATACGCATATATTGAACAGTACACAAGCGGACAGTATTTTTATGCGCTGTTCTGCCTGATGGTGGCTGGAATGAACGGAGTGGCCGTAAGCGGTGACATCTTCAACCTGTATGTTTTTCTGGAAATTGCAGCCATAGCTTCCTATGCCCTTGTGGCCTTCGGTACTAAAAAAGAAGAGCTGGAAGCCTCCTTTAAATACCAGGTACTGGGCGGGCTGGGATCACTGTTTATCCTTTTTGGTATAGGAGTGCTCTATTGGGCAACGGGAACGCTCAACATGGCCGATATGCACAAACTTCTTGGCTCAGCACCGGCTTCTCCGGGAATTGTCTTTGCCGGAGTCCTTTTGCTGGCGGGATTCGGAATTAAATCGGCCATGGTTCCGTTCCATTCATGGCTTCCCGATGCACATTCCTCTGCTCCTTCACCTATTTCTGCCATGCTCTCAGGAGTTTTGATCAAAGCAATCGGAATTTACTGCCTGTTCCGCTTCTTCTTCAATTTGTTTGCTGTTTCCGTTCAATTTGCATACGGGATAACCACTCTGGGAGTTATATCCATGCTAGTTGGCGGCTTTCTTGCTATCAATCAATGGGATACAAAGCGTTTGCTGGCCTATTCAAGTATAAGCCAGATGGGATATGTGGTAATGAGCACAGGGATTGGAATGATTCTCTTATGCCGAGGAGGCGATATGAAGATTGCCGCCCTTGCCATTTTCGGGGGAGTATACCATTTAGTCAATCATGCGTTTTTCAAAGGATTGTTGTTCTTAAATGCCGGAGCACTTGAATACCGTTTGCAAACGAGAGATCTTCTCAAAATGGGAGGCCTGGCACACGCCATGCCGGTCACATCAGCCACTTCGCTGGTAGCTTCCATGGCCATTTCCGGAATTCCGCCTTTTAACGGGTTTTTCAGCAAACTCATCATCATCATTGCAGCTGTGAGGGCGGGTTTTTACGGACTGGCTATCCTGGCAGTTATTGTCAGCATTATCACCCTCGCATATTATCTGAAATTTCAGCGCTATGCCTTCTACGGAAAACCTTCTGAATCAGGCCTTCCGGAAAAAGACGTACCCTTTTCCATGAAAGGAACCATGATTCTGCTTGCCCTGTGCTGCCTTTTACTGAGTGTGCTGGTATTTCCGTCGTTACGGAATCTTTTCCTCATGCCTGCTGTACATGCCCTCATGAATATGACATTATGATCTGATTATGAAACACGTAACTTATTTCATCCTGTGCCTGATCGTATGGCTTATGCTCACAGCCAGGCTTGCTTTGGAAAACCTGATAGCAGGAACACTGGTTGCCGGAATAACCACCGTGTTTTTTGGTAAGTATTTTGTGGAAGGCGTGGGAAAATTTCTTCAGCCCAGACGGTATTTCTGGCTTGTGGTTTACCTGATTATGTTCATCTGGGAATGTGTGAAGGCGAATTTCGACGTAGCTTACCGGGTACTGCATCCGGCCATGCCTATCAGGCCCGGAATAGTAAAAGTAAAAGTGAGCATCCAAAGTGCATTTGGAAGAGCCATCCTTGCCAATTCCATCACTATGACCCCGGGAACCATTTCGGTGGACCTGATCGATGATACACTTTATGTGCACTGGATCAATGTTTTTACCGATGATCCGGAAAAATACAGCCGGATTGTTTCAGGACGATTTGAAAACCTGCTTAAAAAAATATTTGACTAATGATGGACATTGCCTTATACCTGCTGATTGCCTTCTGTCTGCTTTGCCTGATCCGCATCATACTGGGTCCGACGGTGGCCGACAGAGTGGTAGCTATCGACATCATGGGAATCCTTGTAGTTGGAATCTGTATTGTTCTGGCCGAAAAAACCGGCCGGTCCTTCCTGATTGATGTGGGGATGGCATGGATTATACTCAGTTTTATTGGTACACTGACTATGGCAAAATACCTTGAAAACAAGAAGCTGAATGAGTGATATAGTATTTTACCTGCTGATCGGAACCGGCATCCTCTTCGACCTTTTCGGATGCATCGGGTTACTGCGACTGCCGGATGTATACAACCGCCTGCAGTCGGCCACCAAGTGTGTTACCCTTGGCACCTGTTGCATTGCCGCCTCCCTTCTGGCCAGGTACGGCCTGACCGATTACGGCCTGAAGGCCCTGCTGATCATCCCAATACTGTTTTTTACATCAACAGTTGCCGCACATGCCCTTGCAAGAGGCTCATATAAAGCAGGGTTTCCTTTATGGAAGAACAGCGTAAAAGATGATTACCGTGATGCCCACAGCACAGAAGAAGGCAAGGAATAAGCTGAAAATAATGTAACTATTCATCATATGCGATATCCGAAACTCAGGGAACTCAAAGAGGCTATCGTTTCGCTGGTCACCCCGCCGGCAACGACGAAATTTCCCTATAAACCCCATATTCCCGCACCGGCGTTCAGGGGTAAGCCGGTGGTAAACGATGCCGAATGCGTGGGGTGCCTTACCTGTTCCAACGTATGCCCTTCGGGTGCCATCACTGTTTCTGATGATGCCGTGCAGAAAATCCGCACCATAACCCGTGACTTCGGAAAATGCATTTTCTGCGGACAATGCGAAGCCTATTGCATTACAGCGAAAGGGGTAATTCTGTCCCATACCATTTTCGACCTGTCAACCTTTCAGAAAGAATCACTTATAGAACAACAGCACAAAGAACTTATTGTGTGTGAACATTGCGGAAGTGTTATCACCACCAGAGAACATCTGCATTATATCTACGACAAACTGGGTACCAGAGCATGGTCATCCCTTCTCACCCTGCGCGCACTGAATACAAGGCTTCAGCTTGCCGGTGAGGAAGAAACCAGTACCCCTCCGGGGGATGGGCTCCGCCGGAAGGATATGTTCAGGATCCTCTGCCCCAACTGCATGCGGAACATCCAGGTTAAACTGCTGCTATGAAAGAATTTAATGAATTACTCGAGCTGATTGCGGATAACCGGAAAAAAATCCTTTTTGCCGGCATAGGAAATGTTTTGCGGTGCGATGACGGAGCAGGAGTTTACATAGTGAACAACCTGATGGAAAACACAAACATCACCAAAATTCTGGTAGAAGTAAGCCTTGAAAACTATGTTTCGCGCATCAACAATGCAAAACCTGATCTGCTGGTATTGGTTGATTGCATCGATTTTGGCCGTGAACCGGGATACGCCGGATTGCTTCTGCCGGAAGACACTTTTGAAACAACGATAAACACACATAATCTGACCTTGCGCAGGGTAACGGAGTTTTTTAACATGCCGGTTTGCATCCTCGGAATACAACCTTCCCGCCTCGAGGTTGGGGAAGAAATGACGCCCGGGGTAAAAAAATCTGCAGATAATATTATCCGGTTGTTAAACCAAACCATTTACCAGACTGTAATACAAAACCACATGCCCTTTCAAACCCAAAGCAAACTTCCAAATACATACGCCTATGATAACTGTTAAAGACCTGCTTGACAAAAAGGGACACACCTATCATTTCATCAGTCCCGAAGCCACAGTTTTCGATGCATTAAAACTGATGGCCGAAAAAAACGTTGGTGCCATAATGGTAATCCATAACGGCAAACTGGTGGGCATGTTTTCTGAAAGAGATTATGCCCGAAAAATTATCTTACAGGGGTATTCTTCAAAAGAAGCCAAAGTAGGCGATTTCATGTCAACAGAACTGGTAATCGCCAGGCCGGAAATGACTATTTATGAATGCATGGCCATCATGCTCCAGAAAAAGGTACGCCATCTTCCTGTGCTTGATCATAACGAAATTTCCGGAATTATTACAATCCGTGATGTGGTTAAGGCGGTGGTGCATGAACAGAATGTGGTAATTAAGGATCTGGAGAACTACATTATGGGCGGAGGGTACGGGGCAAATCCATAGGGTTGTAATGTTTGTCGGACATTTTTCTTTTTCTGTTCGCCATTCGCCATTTGCTTTTCGCTGTTCGCCGTTCGCTCTTCGCTTTACGCTCTGCGCTTTACGCTGGAACTTTGGAACTCTGGAACTCTGGAACTCTGAAACTCTGGAACTCTGGAACTCTGAAACTCTGGAACCTTTCTACCCCGACCTACTGACCTTAATCCCCTAACGGGGAATTTGATTGGATTTGATCACCGTTTCTATTGCCGTTCATCTCCTAACGGGGAAATGGAAAGATCTTTTGCCATTCACTTCACGCTCTACGCTAAATCAACAATGCTCTGCCCTCTAAACCCAATACCCCTCTTTACGCTCTACGCTTTACGCTCTACGCTATATCAAAGGAACTCTGGAACTCTGAAACCCTGGAACATTGAAACGCTGGAACCTCATTAGTGGGAAATCGAAAATCACTGAAAATTTCCTGTTTCCTATTTCCAATTTCCTGTAAGTGAGCACTCTATAAATCGGGAATTCTTATTAATAGGAAATGGTAAATCGGAAATCCTTGAAACTCTGGAACATTGGAACCCTGGAACTCCGGATCTCTGCCAAATTTCTTTCAGCCCAGGTATTTTTGCAACACACTGAACAATTGTTCACGGCTCAGGGGTTTTGACAGATAATCTGAGCATCCTGCCAAACGCACTTTTTCTTCGTCCTCGGGCATTGCATAGGCAGTGAGGGCTACAATGGGAAGATCAGTCCTCGTTTTTCTGATCATCCTTGTTGCTTCATATCCATCCATTCCGGGCAGTTTGATATCCATTAACACCAGACGGACATTTCTGTCCTTTCTACAAATTTCAACAGCTTCCTCCCCGGTGGAAACGCGGTGCAAAGTAAGAGAGGTTTTTGACAACATTTCTCTTACCAGCACATAATTGTACTCATCGTCTTCTACCAGAAGAACAAGAGCACTACCCGCAGGCGGGGCTGTATTTTTCTCCATATTTTGTTCTTTCAGATTGACTTCTTTATGTTGATACGGAATCATAACATGAAATACTGAACCTTTACCAGGCGTGGATTCTGCCCACACAGACCCTCCCAGCATCTCAGCATAGGCCCTGCAGATGGAAAGTCCGAGTCCGGTGCCTCCAAAGTCACGTGAGAGATACGATTCAACCTGATAAAACCGTTCAAATATTCTATCAATATGCTCCGCAGAAATTCCTATGCCTGAATCCTCGACAAAAAAGCGGAGAAAATTGTTTTCCACCCGACAACCAAAACGAACAAAACCTTTATGCGTAAATTTGAGCGCATTGTTGAGCAGATTGGCAAGAATCTGTGTAAGTTTGGTCTTATCGGTCAAAAAAAGAATCTCCTCATCCGGTCCATAATCAGTTATAAAATCCAGATTTTTCTGTTCGGCTTTTCTTCTGAACTGAAGTTCTAGAACTGAAATCAGTTCGCTGAGGCGGCATTCTTCCAGTTTGACTTTTTCCTGTCCGGTTTCAATAGAAGAAATCTTCAGTACATCCTCAATGATGTTCAGGAGATTGGTGCCGCTCTGGCAAATAATATTGATATACTCCTTTCTTTTTCCCGGCAGAAGGTTTTCATTCAGCAATAGTTCAGAGAAACCCATTATGGCATTCATAGGTGTTCTCACTTCATGCGATATGTTCTGCAAAAAAGAAGTTTTGAGCCGGTCGCTTTCTTCAGCTTTTTCCTTCGCTTTCGACAGTTCCTCAATAATTTTCTTCCACTCGGTTATGTCGCGCGATATTCCGAATGTTCCTATAATATTTCCTTTTGCATCTCTCAGAGGCAATTTGGAAGTAGATGCCCAGGTAATATGTCCGTCGGGCCAGATTACTTTTTCTTCCAAACCTATAATCGGCGAACCTGTTTCGAGAATTCTCCGTTCATCATTAAAGGTTTGCAGGGCATATTCCTGGGAAAACAGATCAAAATCGGTTTTACCTAAAATTTCACTTTCGTGCCGGAATCCGAAACGGTTGAGAACAGCCTTGTTTACTCTTATCAGACGGCTTTCATTATCCTTGAAATAAATTAAATCGGGTGTGGTATCCATCAGCGAGTTTAACAGATACTGCTCGTAAAGAACCGATTCTACTGCTCTGCGTTTCTCTGTTACGTCATGAATAATGGAATAAAGAACCTCTTTTCCATCCATTTCGAGGGCCGTGCTGTATACTTCCACATCCCTTACCGAACCATCAGCCAGTCGGTGTCTGAATTCAAAATAATTTTGTTTTCCGGTCCGTACCTTTTCTATCTCCAATTGAATCTCTTCAGGTGAAAGCGTGTTGATATCTTTGATTTTCATGGTACGCATCTGTTCACCTGTCCAACCATAGAATTTTTCGGCCGCATGGTTTACATCCAGTATTCGTCCTGTTTCTGCTTCCAGTATCATTTTAACCGCACTGTGTTCATAAAACATTTTGCTGAACTGCCGGCTGCTTTTTTCTATTTGCCGGATAGCATTTTTCAGAGTAGTAATATCAATAAAAGTGGTTGCAAATTTTTCCCGCTCCGGTGAAAAAACGGTGATATAAAAATGCTTTTGCATGGGTTCAAAGTAAGTCTCAAAGGAAAGAGAATTACCGCTCAAAGCAACGGAAAGATACTGTTCAAAATAGGGTGGCTGATCGGTTCCGTATAACAAAGTTGCCCTTTGCCCCACAGCTTTTTCCTTAGGAATTCCGGTTATTTTTTCATACTGAGGGTTTACATCAAGTATTTCATAATCAACCGGATTACCCTCTGCATCATATACTATCCTATGCAATGCAATACCTGCAGCTGAAGACTCAAACAGTCCCCGGAAACGGGCTTCGTTTTCGGATATTTCACGCTGCCATTTCCTTTCGATGGACTGATCGCGGAATACCAGAACTACGCCGGTTGTCTTTCCATCCTCGTCGAGAATGGGAGCACCACTATCGGCAACAGGTATCTGCTGTCCGTCTTTGCTGATGAGAATTGTGTGGTTGGCAAGGCCGATCACATTCCCCTCCTTCAGAACTCTGTTTACCGGATTCTCGGCTGTAAGGCCTGTCAATTCATTAACAATAACAAACACTTCGTTCAGTGCCTTTCCTCTTGCCTCCGGCTCCTCATAACCGGTCAGTTTCTCTGCCACGGGATTCATATGAATAATATTCCCTTCTGTATCGGTAGTGATTACAGCATCACCAATGCTGTAAAGTGCAGTCCGGAAACGCTTCTCACTTTTTCGTAAAGCTTCTTCAGCAAGTTTTCTCTCAGTTATATCAAGAATGAGGGCAACAAAGAATCGCTTAGCGGCGGACTGCATCATCTGAAGGTGAACCTCCACGGGATATTTCGACTTGTTCTTGCGCAGATGCACTGTCTCAAATACAACTTTTTTCTTTGTTCCATTATACAATGGCGACAGAATTTCCCTGAACATCTCTTCTGTTAGTTCGGGTTTGATATCCAGTGGTGTCATTTGTGCCAGTTCTCCTTCGCTAAAACCCAGATTCAATCTGGCCGCATCGTTTACGTACACAAAACGCCAGGTATCTTCTTCAAAAACATAAATCTCGTTGACGCTTTCCCTGAGAATCCGCTGAAGAAAGTCAGCGGACAAAATTTGAGAATCGTTTGATTTTTTTGACCGTTCAGCGTTTTCCTGTGCCATTGAGTTCACTTTGTTCAGTTTACGATTAAACGAAGTTACTCATTTTCTTTCAATTCATTACAAAGACAGGTTTACTAAGGATGGATTTTCCCCTTTGGCCCCTGAAGAGGAAATGGAATGTTTTTGGCTATTCATTTTTCGCCGTTCGCCTTTCGCCAATTGCAATTGGCTTTACGCTCTATTCTCTACGCTATTGCTAATCCTGCACTTAAATATCTCAGATCAAAAATCACCGTAAATTTCCTATTTCCAATTTCCTATTTCCTGTCCTTGAACACGCTATAAAAACCAGAACACGTTAATGGGAATTGGGAAATGGGAAATCGGAAATCCCTGAATATCTGGAACTCTGGAACTTTGGAACTCTGGAACTCTGAAATTGAGCGTAAAGCGTAAAGAAATGGCGTTCATCAGTTATTCTAAGCTTAAAGTTCTACCCATTTGTTTATTCGAAACTAGAAAATCTCAAATCACAACTCAAAAATCACGACTCACAAATACCAAACCCCAAAGCCCATTGCCCAGAGCCCAAATCGAAATCAACAATCGATGAACGAAAGATTTGTGATTCGAGATTTTTGATTTCTGATTTCTGATTTTCTTGATCCTGAACGAAAACAAATAAAATCTCAAATCAGAAATCACAATTCACAACTCACAAATCACAAATTAAACTTAAACACCCGAAACGCTGGAACGCTGGAACTCTGAAACCTCACCAACCCTTCCCAGGGTATGTTTCACGGATTGATGCACCTTTCTATCCTTCATTAATTTCGCGCAGGAGATGGATAACACGTTCCCGAATCCTGGCATGTTGTGGAATATCATGGAATGTTCCGACCAGCTTCACTGACCGCCTGGAAATCCTGAGAATGTAAACCGGTAAACAATTGCCTGTAGCGCGGTAATAAGAATCCATCAGCTCAAGAAATCCGGTATCAGGGGCATAATTCTGATCCTCCCTGCGTTCAATAAAAATTACCAGATGATTTCCGGCCAGAAGCTCTTCAAGGCTTTTCTGCATGGTAATGCATATCTTCCGGCTGCTGGAATAAACGGGGACAGCATGAACTCTGCGCATGATCCATACACAGATAAACGAAATGGCAAATGCCAGCATTTTCCCCGTAAAACCATATATCCCCAGTTCCTTTTCAATGAAATCTTTCCGGATATATGACCTGCATTCTTTGATCTGCGTAACAGGGGCAATCACCCATGGATGCGCAGTAAACGGCGCATAAAGAAAAAAAATAACGGGTCCGTATGACAGGTTATGATTGGTTACATATATGGCAGGCGAATGACGTACGCCATTGCATTCTTCCCATTCAGGTTTCCTGTAAAAAAGCTTCAGTACGGTTTTAAGAAAATGAAAAAGCATACTGTTTCAGTGAAACATGCTGCCGATTTTCTCAATAAAGATACGATTTCCTTCCGATAGCGCATGTACCTCAGGTTTGTCGGTAAACAATCCATACAGGGCAGAGCCACTGCCTGACATGGATGCGTAAACTGCTCCAGCCTGGTAGAGCCGGTTTTTTATATCTGCAAGAAGAGGGTATTTTCTGAAGACAGGTTCCTCAAAATCGTTAACGAGATGTTCTCTCCATAATTCTATATTTCTGAGGACAGTCTTTTGAACAGGTTCCGGTGGTTCAGCCGGAGTAATCTGTGCATAGGCCTCTCTGGTTGGAACATGAAGGGGCGGGATAACAAGAACCAGATAATAGCCGTTTACATCAACATCAACCCGGGAGAGGACCTCTCCCCTCCCCTGCGCTGCCATAGGACAGTTATATAGAAAAAACGGACAATCGCTGCCAATCCTTACCGCATATTCTTTCAACTGCTCTTCGGTGAGGGACAGATCAAAAAGCCTGTCAAGCATTTTCAGGGCAAAAGCCGCATCGGAAGAACCTCCCCCTAATCCGGCGCCACTCGGAATCCGCTTATGAAGATACATGTCAACCCCCGGAATTCCCTTCTCCTTATGCAGTATTTCCCATACTTTCATACAAAGATTGCTCTGTGGATCGCCTTCAGGAACCAGTCCGGTAACTTCAATATTTGCCGTTTGAGTATAATTTGGAACGATTTCCAGAACGTCACTTAATCCCACAGGGAAAAAAAGCGTCTGAATATCATGATAACCGTCAGTCCGTTTTCGGATCACCCTCAATCCGAGATTTATTTTGGCATTTGGGAAATCTATCATGGAGCAAAAATAAGCATTTAGATAAAATTAAAATATCTGAAAAATATTCTAACTTTGACAAAAATCAGGTTGGCGCAATTAATTTAATCAGCTCTTTATATAGCTTTCATAATGAAGAAAATATCAATTACTCTTTCATTGCTTTTTATATTATTTGCAAGTTGGGGTCAGTGGAAATTGACCAATATACCACGGTATCGATCGGTAAATGATGTTGTTTTTGCCGGCAATCGGCTGATTGCTGCCGGAGGACACGAAACCAACGATGCCATTACGGGCATATATATTTCACAAGACTCAGGGAGAACGTGGAATATCGTTCAGGATTCACCGAATAGCCCCTGGCTGAGAGCATTATCTTTCCCTTCTTCTTCAACAGGATATACTGCCGGAGATAACGGGCTGATAATGAAAACCAATACAGGAGGTGATTCATGGACAGTACTTACCCTCCCTCCGGCAATTGCAGGAAGGAATTTCAGGAGCATATTTTTTACTTCAGAAGATACAGGTTTTATTGCAGGCGGTCAGTATGATACGGATACGCTTCATACGTTCGCATCCACCACGGATGGTGGAAACACCTGGAACGTGCGTATGGATGAAAAGGGAAATTTTTTTAAAGCCTGTTGGTTTTTCAATGCAAAAGACGGCATTATTGCCGGCGACAAAGGAACACTTCTTCTGACAAACGACGGAGGCCTTTCATGGGAAATACCCACTGTTCCTCCCTCCGTAAAAGAAAGACAATGGAATGCATTGTATTTCAGGGACCGCTTGATTGGTTTTGCTGCCGGAGGGCATCCTTCCAATGATACCCTTCAGACAATCATCCGCACATCCGACGGAGGACATACCTGGCAGGTGGTTCATGACAGCCTGGCTCCTATGCTGAATGATATTTGTCTTGCCAGTGCGACCGACGGTTTTGCAGCAGGAAATAAGGGAACTTTACTTAAAAGTACAGATGGTGGACTCACATGGATTCCTGCTGTTTTGCCTTCCGGTCTGAATGACGAAAGGGATCTCCAAGCAATCGGGTTCCTGAATCGCTTTACAGGTGTTGCAGCAGGTTCTGACGGGAAAGTTCTTGTTTATGCCGACTCATCCGCTCACCCGCCTATGGTGGCTTCTCTGCAGGCAAAGCTGATCAGTCCGGGGAATATCAAATTAAAAGTTCAGGTTAATCCAAACGGACTTCCAACCCATGTTTTTTTCTCATACGGGAAAGAAACGACCGACGAAAACACGCTCGCGGCCAATCCGGAAGTTCTTTCCGGAATTGACTGGCAAAACAGCGGCATTACACTTTCTGGCCTCGACCCACAGGCATTTTATGTTTTCCGGGTACGCGCCGAAAACAACGACGGAACAGCTACCAGTCAAACCCAATCATTTTTTGCCGGAACCGACATACCTAACTGGAGTTTTGAGTTATGGGATACCCTTGTTTCGGATATTCCTGTTCCATGGTCTACAGAGGGCTCGGTAGAAAAAGTTGATGGTGAGAACGGAAAAACAGCCGTAAGGTTGCAGGCAAAAGACAATGAGCCCGGAGCCGTTCTTATAGGAAACCTGAACAACGGGAACTTTGAAGGAGGTGTTCCATTTGCAGGACAACCCGATACAATCGGAATCAGGATAAAATACGAAATTGCCAGTGGTGACAGTGCTTTTGTACTCCTTCTGCTGAAGAAAGAAAGCGCTCTTCTGGCACAAGGCATCTTCAAAATAGGTGGTAGTTCTGAAGGCCAGTTCGTTACCTGCAAGTTCCGAATCCCTTATCAGGTGCCCGCAGAAAGCGACAGCATTATTATAGGCATTGCCTCAACCGATGTACTTTCAGGAAAAAAAGATCCTATGAGCGTTGTTGTGATTGATGAAATCTTCTTTATGCACACAACGGCAACTCTACCCAACAGCGATTTCGAACAATGGGAACAGATCATACATTATACTCCGAAAGGATGGTACCCCGGAGGGGATAACAAAAATTCTCCGGGCGAATCTTCAGTCCGTATATCCGAAAATGCTTTCGATGGTTCCTATGCCCTGGATTTCATAAACCGGAAGTATGAAGGATACAGCCAAAGTTTTCTTTCCACTAGTCCCTTTAAATCAATTGGGCCGTCATTTCCCGTTTCAGGAAGACACGAAACACTTTACGGATACATTGGATTTGAGCCCGACGGAAATGACACGCTTTTCATTAGTGTTAACATGTTCCGAAATGGAACCATGGTAGGTGAAGGATATTATTTCCATACCGGATTGCTTGAACCATACGGACAATTGGAAATCCCTCTCAGCTACACATCCCGGGATGTTGTTCCAGACAGCGGATATGTAGGATTTTTGTTTAACCGCAACGCATCAGAGAACACCAGAGTTCTCATTGATGCTCTCAGCTTCGATACTCCTGCTCTGAAAATTAAAGATAATACAGCCAGGGAAAAAAGGCTGCTTTATCCCAATCCTTTTCATGATGCAGTCAGTATTTACTGGCCTGAAAGTGAAGGAAAACCGATTGTGATTGAGCTATACGGGATAACTGGCCGGAAGCTGTTCTCGGAAAAAACCATTTCACGCGGGATTCATTTGATTCGGTTTACCAATCTTTCTCTTCCCCGTGGAATCTATCTGCTCAGGGTTTGGAAGCAGGAAGATGGTTCTGGATTTGTACAGGAAATAATGCATAATTAATAACAACCCCCATGAAAACAAAAATTGCCAGCATCATTACATTGGCGTTCACCGCTCTGATTTTCGCCAATGGGTTCTCACAACCTGTAAAGGTATCACCTCCGGCCGGAACCTTACTACAGGTAAGCCCAACCGACCCAAGATCTATTGGTATTACGGCAACATTGTTTCAATACAGTGATCCCACTTTTCCTTACTGGGATTATGATTCTTCCTGTATTTATTGGGGTGTAAACGACACCTTGTTTAACGTCATCAATGGGGCAAACAATGCCCCTCCGAATACCAGCTGCAGTGGAATGTCAAATCTTGTCTATGATTTTGCTTCCTCCGATCCAAGAAACCTTGTATTCAAAGGTTTCACAAACTATAAATACCTGAATACTTCCAATGCATGGGTTACGAATACTGTTCCTGTTCAGATGATCATTTCCATTGATATTCCGGTAGACATGCAATTCAGGATGACAGGGGGATATCTGCTGGCACGGATACCAAATTCCAGCCAGGTATTCAGGATATTGGTTCGCATGTATGCATTGAGTCCGGCTGATGCACAGTATTTTGCAGGAGGCCCGGGACAATGGTATGCTCCGATATACTTGTTTGATATATTGCATACCGATCCGAATACCTCCATTTGCACCAACTGGGACGGAGGTTCTTTCTTTAAAATTCCATTTTACGCCGATGTATTCAAAACAGAACCTCTCTGCAATGGTTCTTCTGACGGAGAGCTGAGAACCGAATACACCGGTGGCATTCAGCCTGTAGGAATTCTGTGGAGTACAGGTTCTACTGATGCCGTCCTTTCCAATATACCAGCAGGTAATTACTGGGTAAGAATAGCTGATGCCACCCAATGTGTAATTCAGAAAAACATCACCGTTAATGAACCTGCACCAGTTGCTCTTTCCAGCAGCAGCAAAGACATATCCTGCTTTGGTGCTGGTAACGGCGAAGTATCGGTTCATGCTCAAGGAGGCACATTACCTTACCAGTTTCTCTGGTCAAACGGCAAAACAGATAGTGTTTCGGCAGCAACTCAACCAGGCACCTATTCTGTAATTGTTACCGATGCCCATAATTGCAAAGCTTACGACACAGTGAATGTAAATGAACCGGAGAAAATTGTTTTGCACGCCGAGATCACGGAACCTTCCTGTTATAGCATGTCGGACGGAAGTCTTGTCATTACTGCCGAAGGAGGTATTGCCCCATTCTCTTTCCTCTGGGATGGAGGCAGTACGGAAGACACCCTTGCAGATATTAGTGCCGGAAATTATATAGTTACCGCTACGGATCAGAACAACTGCGCCGAAACTGATACTTTTACGGTACAACAACCGGCACCGCTGGGCATTGATGCCACCGTAACCGATGTTACCTGTTTCGGAGGTAATAATGGTGCAATAGATCTTCTCGTAAACGGCGGAACACAGCCATATTCTTTTGCCTGGAACGACAATGCCATGACAGAAGACCGCGAGAACCTTCCTGCAGGTTCTTATTCCGTTACCGTGACAGATGATCATGGATGCAGCGCCGACTTTGCTGTTGAGGTCTCAGAACCTGCTGAAGATTCCGCTTCGTTCCAGTTCGACATCACCCACAAAACGGCAAGTTTCACCAACCAGTCTTCACAGGGCACCTATGTATGGAACTTTGGTGACGGCCAGTCCTCGGAAGAACAAAATCCGCAGCATACCTATCTTAATGACGGTACATACAATGTTTGCCTTACTGTAACAACCAACTGCGGAACATGGAGCCGATGCACGGATGTCGTCATTAACACCGTTGGTATATCTTCCGGCATTGCCCGACTGTGCAAGCTGTATCCAAACCCTGCCGCGGATTTTCTGACCGTTGAATGGCCTTCTGAAGAGGGATTACAGCGCATATCAATTATTGACCTTTCAGGAAGAGTAATTTCGCAGGATGTACCTGATAATTCCGGAAGAAAAACCATCGACATATCATCACTTCCTTCGGGAGTATGGCAACTGCAAATGGTCTTCCGGAAAGAAACGGTACGAATACCATTTGCAGTGATTCGGTGATATAGTTCACTGCCAACAGTTAATTAACCCGGATTCCGCATTTACCATGCGGAATCTTTTTTAAAGTTTGTTATACTGAATCTGGGCTGGATTTAACCGAAATAAAGGTCTCACATTTACCAGCCAAGCATTCATTTTTTGCCTTTCTGATAGGTAATTCAGACTGAATAACAGACTGTTGGTTCTGAACACACTCTCGCAGGCAAAAAGTTACCAACAGCCTGTTCATTTTGTGGTAATATTTTTTTCAAAAATATCCTTTCTCTTTTTTGGAATTAGGCGGGCTTCTTTTCCTACCTTTGCAATGAAAACAGAAAAAATATGCCAGCCAGGACACCCCGCAAACCAGCACCCAGGCAGGAATCGCTTCCTGCCGACTATGCCAAAATGCCCCCTCAGGCTATCGAACTGGAAGAAGCTGTTCTGGGAGCTATCATGCTCGAAAAGAATGCTTTACTTTCAGTAATCGATATTCTGAAACCGGAAAGTTTTTATAAAGAAGCCCATCAGAAAATCTTCCAGGCGATCCTTGATTTGTCTTTGGCTGAAAAGCCCATTGATATTCTTACTGTTACCGAACAACTGCGGGCCAACAAGCACCTCGATGAAGCCGGAGGTCCGGCCTACATCAGCCAGCTTACTTCCCGCATAGCCTCGGCAGCACACATCGAATACCACGCCCGCATTGTTGCCCAGAAATACATTCAGAGAGAACTGATCAGAGTGTCTTCCGAAATCCAGAAACAGGCATACGACGAATCGATTGACGTGAACGATCTTCTGGAGTTCTCGGAAAAGGAACTCTTTGAAATTGCCACAGGAAACATTAAAAAAGAGTCGTTGCCGGTAAATACCATTCTGAAGGAAGCCATCCGGAGGATTGAAGAAGCCAGCAAGAGGTCCGACAACCTGAGCGGGGTTCCTTCCGGATTCACCAAACTGGACAGGATTACTTCAGGGTGGCAGCGGTCTGACCTGGTCATTATCGCCGCAAGGCCGTCGATGGGTAAAACCGCCTTTGTTCTTTCCATGGCCCGCAACATGGCTGTGGAACACAAAATACCGGTTGCCATTTTCTCTCTGGAAATGTCATCGGTTCAGCTGGTGAACCGTATGATCGTCAGTGAAACGGAACTTCCTTCCGAGCGGATTAAAAACGGAAAACTCACCGAAGAGGAATGGAAGCAGCTCGACGCAGGCATACGTGACCTTGTGCACGCTCCCCTGTACATTGATGACACGCCGGCCATCAGTATTTATGAATTGCGGGCAAAATGCCGGCGCCTGGTCGTTCAGCACCAGATTCAGGTAGTCATCGTCGACTACCTGCAGCTGATGACAGCTCCCGTCGATGCCAAAGGAAGCAGGGAACAGGAAGTCAGTATGATTTCCCGCTCACTGAAAGCACTGGCCAAAGAACTGGATGTGCCGGTAATTGCTCTTTCCCAGCTGAACCGATCCGTTGAAACCCGTTCAGGAACCAAAAGACCGCAACTTTCCGACCTCCGCGAATCAGGAGCTATTGAACAGGATGCCGATATTGTCATTTTCATTCACCGGCCCGAAAAATACGGCCTGTTTGAAGACCTTGACGGAAATTCCACCAAGGGAATTGCTGAAATCATTGTTGCCAAGCACCGAAACGGACCTACAGCCGATATCCAGTTGCGCTTCCGCGATGACCTGGCCCGGTTTGAAGACCTGGATTCATTTGCTCCGGTTGACACTTCACTTGCAGGAAAGACCGTTACCATCGGAAGCCGCATGAACCAGGATGTGGATGAACGCTATGAAGGAAAATTCACGCTCGGCCGCAACGACTCGTTTGACCAGGAAATACCGTATTAGCTCACAGCAAATCTTTCAGTTCAGCGAGGGCATATATTTCAAAGGTAGGCTTCATGGTATGAGGAATACGGTCAGGATTGAAAAAAACCTGGTCAATGCCATAATCAGCCGCCCCGGAAATATCGGCTATGGGATCATCGCCAACCATCAGGCATTGCTCCTTTCGTGCGTTCAGGGAAGAAACCGCCCGATGGAAAAACTCCCTGCCCGGCTTGGTTGTTCCCAGTTCATCCGAGGTAAATATATGCAGGAAGTATGGACTCAGGCCTGAATGTTCTATCTTTGCAACCTGTGTTTCCTTAAAACCGTTCGAGAGAATATATAAATTGTATTTCCGGTGAAGATATTCGAGAACCTCCTTTGCGTCGGGAAAAAGCTGCTTCTGAAGCGGAAGATTGCTGATAAAAGCATCGCTGAAGCTGTCAGCCAGGTCTTTGCCAGGAATACCAAACGCGGCAAATGTGCGGCGCATCCTCTCGTAGCGAAGCGTTTCCTTGGAAACTTCACCGTCGCGATACTGTTCCCAGAGCATCTCATTATGACGGTTGAATTCTTCCAGAAACTTTTCCGGTTCAATTCTGTTATGCAGATGGTACTGGTAGAACAAATTCAGAAGCGTTTCGCGCGAATTGGCTTCATAGTCCCACAGTGTGCGGTCAAGGTCAAAAAAGATATAACGGTACTTCATAAACAGGTGTCAAAATTAATTATTAATTGGTAAGTCAATTGGATTTTTCAGAATTTCATTTTGCAGACCCCTTGCTGGAAGCTATTGATTCCATGGGATTCAGGGAACCCACTCCCGTGCAGAAAGCTACTATTCCTCCGGCCCTTGAGGGTAAAGACATTATTGCCTGCGCGCAGACAGGAACCGGCAAAACGGCTGCTTATTTGCTGCCCATATTGCAAAACATGATATCACGCCACCAGATCGGTAAGCGAACGGCCTGCCTTGTCCTTGTTCCTACCCGTGAACTTGCTGTTCAGATTGACCAGCAGTTTCAGGGATTTGCCTATTTTGCGGGAGCCGTTTCGGTAACTGTTTACGGAGGGGGTGATTCCATGGGCTGGGATTATCAAAAGAAAGCCCTGACCGAAGGAGTAGACTTTGTGATCGCTACACCGGGCCGGCTTTTATCCCACCTGGCCCTCGGATACGTTGATTTCAGCCATTTAAAATACCTGGTGCTGGATGAAGCCGATAAGATGCTCGACATGGGCTTCTTCGATGACATAATGCGGATCATCTCCCTTCTGCCGACAGAGCGACAAACCATTCTTCTTTCAGCTACCATGCCCGGCCCTATCAGGCAACTGGCAAAAAAAATCATGAAAAATCCGGTGGAAGTCAATATCGCTATCTCCCGCCCGGCTGAAAATATTACTCAGGCAGCCTATATGACCGAAGATGGGAGAAAAATCCACCTGATTGGACAACTGCTGAAAGGCAAAAACCTGCGAAGTGTTCTTATTTTCTGTTCTACCAAAAAAGATGTCAGACAGGTTGAAAAAGAACTCCAGAAAGAAGGATTTCAGGTACGCGGCATCCAGTCAGACCTTGACCAGTCGGTCAGGGAAGAAATCATGCGCGATTTCCGGAATAAAAAATTCCAGATTCTTGTGGCAACCGATATTCTCTCCCGGGGTATTGATATTGAAGGCATCGAACTGGTCATCAATTATCACGTTCCTTCCGATCCTGAAGATTACATTCACCGGATCGGACGCACAGCACGCGCCGATGCAGACGGCCTGGCCATCACCTTTGTCAATAAAGCCGAACGAGGCAAATTTGAGCGGATTGAACGATTTCTTGGCCAAAAAATCTACATTGTTCCCACTGAATAAGGAATAGCAAACTCTGCCGGTTTGGATCACAGGCAGGTTTTGTACCTTTACGTATTGAATTTTTAAATACAATTTCATGGACATTTTCTTGTTTGCTGCAGGTCTCATCGTTGGAGGATTGGCCGCCTGGTTCATTTTCCGGCTGATTCAGAAGGAAAAACTTTCGGTTTTTTCAGAAAAAAGCCGGTTTCTTGAAGACGCTCTCTCACAGGAACAGCGGAAAACTGCTGAAAAAGACACCCAGTTGCTCGATTTGCAGGCTAAATATTCGGCAGCGGTAGCTGACCTCAGAAACATGCAGGAACAGCTTGCCCGTCAGAAAAGTGAACTGGAAGAAGTGCAGAAACGGTTTTCGGTGGAATTTGAAAACCTTGCCAACCGCATTCTTGAAGAAAAAACAAAAACATTTACTGAACAAAACCGGACTCAACTGGAAAACCTGCTCAATCCTCTTTCGGAAAAAATCAGGGAATTTCGTGATCAGGTGGAAAAGGCCTACGGAACAGAGCGGGAACAACGCTTTCATCTGGGCAAAGAGATTGAACGCCTGGTGCAGATGAACCAGCAACTGAGCGACGAAGCCCGCAGTCTTACAAGGGCTCTGAAAGGAGATACCAAAGCCCAGGGAAACTGGGGAGAGGTAATTCTGGAAAAACTTCTCGAAAATTCCGGACTAACCCGCAACCGCGAATATACCGTCCAGGAACGGATGGCAGATGAAGAAGGCAGTACGCTGATTCCCGACGTCATTGTCCGCTATCCGGGCGGCCGTAACGTAGTAATTGATTCCAAGGTGTCCCTGGTTGCCTACGAAAAATTCGTCGCAGCCGAAGAGGAAGAATCCCGTCAGCAGGCTATAAAGGAACATCTTGATTCGGTAAGGAAACACATTCTTGAATTAAGCCGCAAAGACTATCAGTCGCTCTATCAGCTCAACTCCCTGGATTTTGTTATGATGTTTATGCCGGTAGAACCCGGATACCACCTGGCACTTCAGCAGGACCCTGAATTATGGCAATATGCCTATCAGAAGAGAGTGCTTCTGATGAGTCCGACCAACCTGCTGGCTGCCCTGAAACTCATTGAAAGCATGTGGCGCATTGAATATCAGAACCGCAATGCCCAGGAAATTGCCCGGCAAAGCAGTGATCTTCTCGACAAATTCAACGGTTTTCTCGAAGATCTGAAAGATATAGGCAAAAAAATTGATGATGCCCACCATGCCTGGGAAGAATCCATGAAAAAGCTTTCCACGGGAAAGGGAAGCCTGCTGAACCGTGCCCTCAAAATTCAACAGCTCGGGGCACGACCGAAAAAAGAAATTCCCAGAGAAATCGCAGGATTTTCAATACCTGAAAATGATGAAAACGAGCCAAATAACTGAGAACTTAAAAAAGGGATTCTCGTTTCATAACGTGTTCACTTTAGGAAAATAGGAAATTTCCGAGGATTTTTGATTTGTGAGTTGTGATTTCTGAGTTGTGATTCAACAGGTTTGCGTTCCGAATCAAAAGAATCTCAAATCAGAAATCAAAAATCTAAAATCACAAATCTCACATCCTTGCCTGGATAGACCAGGCTTTATTTTCACAACGTGATCCATTACGTGTATTCCAAATTTCCAATTTCCCATTAATGAATTTCCGATTTCCAATTTCCCATTTCCCATTAATGTGTTCAGGTTTTCATAGCGTGATCACTTGCAGAAAATTGGAAATTGGAAATTTTCGGTGAGTTGTGATTTCTGAGTTGGGATTTAATTGAACTACGTTTTAAATCAAAAAATCCCGTCCCTGGATAAATTGGTA